>DATFDN010000534.1:0-4541 GCA_035252035.1 Acetobacteraceae bacterium
CGCCTCCTATGCCGGCAGGCGGCGCACGTCGATGCGCCGCTCAGCCGCGCGAACCGTAACTTCGACATGCTCGGCCTGAACCACATAGAGCACATTACGCGGCCGGTGCGCGACCACGTTCAATCCGCCCTCATGGCGCACGCTGTCGTACAGGATGCCCGCGCCGCCCGATGCCCGCTCCGCCTCGCCGAAGATTTGCGAGGCGGCATAGCTGTCGGGCGCGTAGATGTCCGGCATCGCCCGCCGCGGGCGGCGAATGTCGCGATACAGGCCCGCCAGCCGCGCCACGTAGCATCGGTATTGGCGGCGCAGCTCCGCCAAGCCGGTGGCGACGGCCTCGCGCCGCAGGTGATGCCCCACCTCGGCCGATGCCGTCACCAGCGTCGCGGCCGCGTGCCACGCGCCGAGATCCGGGCCGTTGAAGCGCATCCCCCCCGGCGCGACGTGCAGGAAGGCCGCCATGACGACGCGGGCGTTGGGGCGGCCATAGACCCACTCCGCGCGCGGTAGCCGGGCGATCCGCTCGGCCAGCAGCCGGTCGTTGGTCCAGCCGACAAGCTCCATGACCGCCTCCAGGTCCGCTTCCGTCGCGACGGTCTCGAAGGGTGCGATGGGTGGGAAGCGCGAGGGGATCAGCCGAAGCGAGGGGTGCGGCGCCGGAGCGCGCGCTGGCCTCACGTCAGGACGATATCAGAATCGGCATACGGGGCGAACACCGCGTCCGCCGCGTTGGGAGGCATGTAGACCCCGCCCCGCGCGCCATCGAGGAAGCGGCGGACGGTCAGCAGTCCATCCTGGGTGCCGCTGGTGAGCAACGCCATGGGCGGGTGCCCGCCGAAGACCGGCGCGGCGTGCGGGCGGCGTAGCCAGGCGGTCCCCTCCCGCTCGGTTGGATAGAGGATGCGCAAGGCCTGATAGATGCCGAGCACCGCCGAGAGACGGATCAGCACGTCCACGTCCAAGGTGATCTCGCCATGCTCGCGGACCGCCCGTGCCCAGCTGTGGTACGTCGAGCGCGGCGGCAGCCCCAGGATCAGCCGCCGCTCCTCCTCCCTCAGCCCCCGCTGGTCGGCGATCTCCAGGAAGGTCCGCAGCGCCGGGGCGCTCAGCCGGCGCCGGTTCTCCGGCCTGAATCGGGACGGGTCGAGCCGGTCGGGGCCTTTGGCGATGCCTTCGCGCGGGGCGCGAGCGGTCCTGTTCATAATCGAAGCATAGTCCAGATTTGGACGGTTACAACTCACCCGCCGGGATCTTCCAGCTCCACGGTCAGCGCGCGCAGCGCGGCGGTGTGCGGATGCGCGGTCCGGCCGGCGCGCAGGTCATCGGCGCGAATCTGCTCCACCATGAGCCCGGCCTGCATCACGCCGATCACCGGGCAGAGATGCGCCACCACCGCGAGGTTGTGGCTCACCAGCACGTAGGTCAGGCCCCTCTGGCGCTGGAGGTCGGACAGCAGGTTCAGCACCTCCGCCTGCACCGACACATCGAGTGCGCTGGTCGGCTCGTCGAGCAGCAGCACCTCGGGTTCGGCCATCAAGGCGCGGGCGACGGCGACGCGCTGGCGTTGCCCGCCCGAGAGCTGATGGGGATAGCGGAACCGCGCCTCCGGCGGCAGCGCGACCTCGGCCAGGGCGCGCGGCACGCGCCTCTCGATCTCGCCGATCCCGTGCACGACCAGCGGCTCGGCCAGCGCGCGGTCCACCGTCTGGCGGGGGTGCAGCGAGCCGTACGGGTCTTGGAACACCATCTGCACGCGCCGGTGAAACGCCCGTTCGCGCCGCTTCCCCAAGTCCTGCCCGGCAACCCGCATCACCCCCGACCAATCCGGATTGAGGCCCGAGAGGGCGCGCAGCACGGTCGATTTCCCGGACCCGCTCTCGCCCACTATCCCGAAGCTGCCGCCGCGCGGGACGGAGAAGGAGACGCCGCGCACCGCCTCGGTCGCGCCGAAGCGGACCCGGAGATCCCGCACGTCGATCACCCAGCCGACCTCAAACCGCCGGACGCGCCACAACGCCCAGCTCCGACGCGGTGATCGGCTCGGCCCGGATCACGACAAGGTACATCAGCGCGGACACCAGCCCGATCCCCGCGCTCACCAGCAGCGCCGGAGTGAAGCTGCCGGTGCCTTGCACGATGAACCCGGTGATGGTGGGCGCGAGCGCGCCGCCCAGATAGCCGCCGAAATTCTGGATCGCACCCAGCGAGGCGGTGCAGTTGGATGGCGCGGCGACGCTCGCGAGCGCCCACGACATCCCGCTCGCGCAGGCCCCGAACATCAGGGCGGCCGAGATGCAGGCGACGGCGACCATGTTGCTCGGCGTCTCCGCCGCCACCACGGTGAACCCCGCCATGCCGAGCAGCCCGACGATGACCGGCACCTTGCGGCTGTTGACCGGGGAGAACCCCGCCGCCATCAGCCGGTCGGTGATCGCGCCCCCGCCGATGCTGCCCACCACGCCGAAGGCGAACGGAATCGCCGAGACCCACCCGGTCTTCGGGATCGACATGTGCCGCTGGATCTCGAAGTAGCCCGGCAGCCACGCCAGGTAGAGCCAGCCCATGTACACCACGCCGAAGAACCCCAGGATCAGGCCCCAGGTCGTGCGGAAGCGGAAAAGCTGGCCCCACTCGCTCAACGTCACGCGGCTCTCGACCGGCGCCTCTTCGCCCTCCTGAAGGTAGCGCTGCTCCTCCGCCTCGAACGCGTACTCGGCGGCGTCGCGATAGACGGCGAACCAAAGGGCGGCCACCGCCAGCCCGGCCACGCCCATGATGATGAACATCCACCGCCAGCCGAAGGACAGCATCAGCGCGGTCAGGATCGGCGGCGCGATGGCTGGGCCGAGCGAGGAGGTGCAGTTCCAGATCCCGGTCGGAAGCCCGCGGTCGCGCACGCTGTACCAGTCCCGCACCACGCGCACCGCGGAGGAGAACATCGGCGCCTCGCCGATGCCGAGGAAGACGCGCGCGATGGAGAACTGCCAGAAGCTGGTGACGAACCCGGCCGCCGTCTGCGCCAGCGACCAGATCGCCAGTCCGCCGGCGAGCAGCCGGTGCGGCCCGACCCGATCGACCAGCGCGCCTCCCGGCAATTGCGAGAACGCGTAGG
The DNA here is from genome assembly GCA_035252035.1 of Acetobacteraceae bacterium. Taxonomy (GTDB): domain Bacteria; phylum Pseudomonadota; class Alphaproteobacteria; order Acetobacterales; family Acetobacteraceae; genus DATFDN01. The sequence continues at coordinate 3,113 of DATFDN010000534.1, forward strand.
CCCACAGGAACGCCGAGAGCAGCAAGCCCATGTCGGCGATCGACAACCCGAGTTCCTGGCGAATCAGCGGATTGGCGATCGAGAGCGTGGAGCGGTCCAGGTAGTTCAGCGTGCCGGCGACCACCAGCATCGTCAGCGCCGATCGTTGGACCCGCCGCACGCGGGGGGAGGCTTGGAGTCGGATCATGGAGGTTCCTCCCAGGCGGCGCGTGATCCTGGCCGCCCGTCGCGGAAGACTACCGCGCTTATGGCGTGTCGGCCCAGGCCGCCTCGCGCGCCAGGGTCGCGAGCCGGGCGCGCGGATGGGTCAGCGACGGGAGGCAGGCGAGCAGGCCGCGCGTGTAGGGGTGCTGGGCGCGCGCCAGTTCCCCGGCCGGCAATTCCTCCAGCACTCGTCCCGCGTACATCACCACCACCCGGTCGCAGAAATGCGAGACCAACGGCAGGTCATGGCTGATCAGGATCAGCCCCATGCCGCGCGTCGAAACCAAAGCCTCGATCAGGCGCAGGATCTCGGCCTGCACCGTGGCGTCCAGCGCGCTGGTCGGCTCGTCGGCGATCAGCAGCTCGGGATCGGGGGCGAGCATCATCGCGATCATGACCCGCTGGCCCATGCCGCCCGACAGCTCGTGCGGATAGAGGCGCGCGACGCGCGCCGGTTCGCGGATCAGCACCTGATCGAGCAGGGCGACCGCCGCCGCGCGGGCGGCGCGGCGGGAGCCGCCCTTGTGCAGCCGCCACGCCTCGGCCACTTGCGCGCCGACGGTCATCACAGGGTTCAGCGAGAATTTCGGATCTTGCAGGATCAGCCCGGCGCGGCGGCCCCGGATGCGGCGCAGCGCGCGCTCGCTCGCCGTCAGCATGTCGATGCCGTCGAAGGCGAGGCGCTCGGCCGAGAGGCGTGCCGCGCGCGGCAGCAGGCGGGGGATCGACCGCGCGGTGAGCGACTTGCCCGACCCGCTCTCGCCGACGATGCCGAGCTTCTCGCGCCCCAGCGTGAGCGAGACCCCCCGCACCGCCTCCACCGGCCCCGCCGGTGAAGGGAAGGCGACGCGCAGGCCGCGCATCTCGACCAGCACCGCGCTACCGCTGCTTCGGATCGAGCACGTCGCGAAGCCCGTCGCCCAGCAGGTTGAACGCGAGCGCGGCGAGGAAGATGGCGACGCCGGGGATCGTCGGCACCCACCATTGCTCCAGGATGTAGCCGCGCGTCGCCGCGATCATCGTGCCCCATTCCGGCGTCGGCGGCTGTGCGCCCATGCCAAGGAAGCCGAGACCGGCGGCGGTGAGAATGATCGCGCTCATGTCCAGGCTCACGCGCACGACGACCGAGGAGACGGCGAGCGGCATGACATGGCGCAGCACGACGCGCGACGGCCCGGCGCCGGTCAGGCGGATGGCGGCGATGAAGTCGGCGCCGCGGACGCCG
>DATFDN010000535.1:0-6934 GCA_035252035.1 Acetobacteraceae bacterium
GGCGAGCGAATCGACGCTGGTGACGGGCGCGACGGGCTTTGTCGGCTCTGCGGTGGCGCGCGCTCTCGCGGCGCGCGGGCATAGGCTGCGGTTGCTGGTCCGCCCGAGCAGCGACCGGCGGAACCTGGGCGGGCTAGAAGGGGCCGAGCCAGTGGTGGGCGACCTGACTGACCCGGCGAGCCTGGCGCGCGCCGCCGCTGGCTGTCGGCAAGTTTTCCACGTTGCCGCCGATTACCGGATCTGGGTGCCGAATCCGGAGGCGATGCTGCGCGCCAATGTCGATGGCACGGTGGCGCTGCTGCGCGCCGCGCAGGCGGCCGGGGCGGAACGGATCGTCTATTGCAGCTCGGTGGCGGCCCTGGGATTGACCAAGGACGGCACGCCCGCCGATGAAACAACACCGGTCGATCCAGCCGGCATTGTGGGCACCTACAAGCAGTCGAAGTACCGCGCTGAGCAGGCCGCGCTCGACCTCGCCCGGCAAGGCACGCCGGTGGTGATCGTCAACCCCGCCGCCCCGGTTGGGCCGCGCGACATCCGCCCGACGCCGACCGGGCGGATGATTCTGGACGCCGCCGCCGGGAAGATGCCGGCCTACATCGATACCGGGCTGAACATCGTCCATGTGGATGATGTGGCCGAGGGCCATATTCTGGCAATGGAGCGGGGCCAGCTAGGTGAACGTTATATCTTGGGTGGAGAGAATATGAGCCTGCGGGAGTTGCTGAGCCTCGTGGCTGGCGCGACTGGCCGACGGCCGCCCTCGATCCGGCTGAGTCATGAGCTGGTCTGGCCGGTGGCGGGCGCGCTGGAGGCGCTGGCGCGCGTGCTGCCCTTCGAGCCGCCGGTGACGCGGGACCATCTGCGCATGGCGCGCAAGAAGATGTTCTTCTCCTCGGCCAAGGCCGTGCGCGAACTCGGTTATCACGCGCGCCCGGCGGCCGAGGCGGTGCGGGACGCGGTGGCCTGGTTCCGCGCCAATGGCATGTTGCGCGGATGATCGTTGTCGCCGCCCTTGCGTTTGTCGTTTGGGTTTATCTGCTTTTCGGCCATGGCCGGTTCTGGCAGGCCGAGCCGGTGCTGCCCCCTGCCCGGCCCGCCTCCGCCCCTTCGGTCGCGATTGTCGTGCCCGCGCGCGACGAGGCCCCGGTAATCGAGGCGACGTTGCGCTCGCTCCTGGCGCAAGACTATCCAGGGCCATTCCGTGTGATCCTGGTCGATGATGAAAGCACGGACGGCACGGGCGAGCGTGCCCGCGCCCTGGCCGATTCGCGCCTGACCGTGCTCGCCGGCCGGCCGAGGCCCGCCGGGTGGAGCGGCAAGCTCTGGGCCGTCGCCCAGGGCGTCGAGGAGGCTGGGGAGGCGGCGCTGATCCTGCTGACCGACGCGGACATCATTCATGATCCGCGCCACCTCTCGGCTTTGGCAGCGCGGGCGGAGCGGTATGACCTGGTCTCGGAGATGGTGGAGCTGTCGTGCGTCACGCTCGCCGAGACCGCCTTGGTGCCCGCCTTCGTGTTCTTCTTCCAGCTTCTGTATCCGTTCGCGTGGGTGAATGACCCCTTGTGCGCCACGGCCGCCGCCGCCGGGGGGACGATCCTCGTGCAGCGGCGCGCGCTGGAGCGCATCGGCGGCATTGCGGCGGTGCGCGACGCGCTGATCGACGACGTGGCGTTGGCCACGGCGGTGAAGCGGGGCGGCCGGATCTGGCTTGGCCATAGCGCGCTGGCCCGCTCGATCCGACCCTACCCCCGGATAAGCGACATTTGGCGGATGGTTGCGCGCACGGCGTACGTGCAGTTGCGCACCTCCAAGCTGCTGCTCGCCATGTGCGTCGCGGCAATGGCGTTGACTTGGCTGGTGCCCCCGCTGGCCACGATCGCTGGAAGCGGCGCGGCGCGCGCGCTGGGAGCGGCCGCCTGGGCAGGGATGGCGTGGTCCTACCTGCCCACGTTGCGGCGGTTCCGACTCTCGCCGCTCTGGGCGCCATTCTTGCCGCTGGTCGCCCTGTTCTACACGGCGGCGACCATCGGCTCGGCGCTCAACCACCATTTTGGTCGCGGCGTGGTGTGGAAGAGCCGCGCCTATCAGGAGGCGGCATGAGCGGGCCGGCGAGCGTGGAGGCGTGGTCCGGCAAGGATCGCGGCGACGAGAACTTTCCCGTCGGCTCGGTCCTGATCCGCCGGGCGCTGCGCCCACACGTCCATGCCTTCTATGCATTCGCGCGCAATGCCGATGATATCGCCGACAGCCCGGACCTTGCCGCCGAGGATAAGGTCGCGCGCCTTGACCTGATGGAGGATGTCCTGCTCGGGCGTGCCGAGGGGGGCTCGCCCTCCGCGTTGCGTTTGCGCGCCAGCTTGGCGGAGACCGGCGTGACGCCGCGCCACGCCTGCGATCTGCTGGTTGCCTTCCGTCAGGACGCGACCAAGCGCCGCTACGCGAGTTGGGCGGAGTTGTATGAATACTGCCGATTCTCAGCGATGCCGGTGGGACGGCATGTGCTCGACCTGCACGGAGAGGACGCGACGACCCATCCGCCATCCGACGCGCTATGCACCTCCCTTCAGGTGCTGAATCACCTTCAGGACGGCGCCAAGGATCTGAAGGGGCTCGATCGCTGCTATCTGCCCCAGGATCTCCTCGCGCGGCATGGCGGGACGGTGCGGGATTTGCGCGGAGCGAAGGCCAGCCCCGGATTGCGGGCCGTGTTCGATGCCCTGTTGGACGAGGTGGATGTGTTGAACCACGCCGCCGCCGACCTGCCCCATCGGATCCGCGGCAGGCGGCTGCGCGCCGAGACGGCGGTGATCGTCGGGCTTGCCCGCCGGCTCACGCTGCGCCTGCGCCAAGGCGATCCAGTTGCCACGCGGGTCGCGCTCACCAAGGCCGACATGGGCGCGAGCGTGCTGAGCGCGTTGCGGTTCCTGCTGTGAGTGGGGTGCTCGGCTGCGCGCAGTCCGACCTCGATGCCGTGGAGCGGGTGGTACGCGGGGCTGGCACCTCGTTCTATCACGGGATGCGGATGCTGCCCCCGGACCGGCGCCACGCGATGTACGCGATCTACGCGTTTTGCCGGCTGGTGGACGACATCGCCGATGAGGATGGCCCGCTGGCCGACAAACGCCGGCGGCTGGCGGAGTGGCGCGGGCGGGTCGCGGGGCTGTACCGCGGCGAGGCCGGCGATCCAGTGACGCGCGTGCTGCGCGCCGCCGCCGCGCGGTTCGCGCTGCGCCAGGAGGATTTCATCGCGGTGATCGACGGAATGGCGATGGACGCCGAGACGGCGATCGTCGCTCCCGACCTTGCGACTCTTGACCTCTATTGCGATCGCGTCGCCTCCGCCGTCGGGCGGCTGTCAGTACGGGCGTTCGGCGATGCCTCACCCGCGGCGGACCGGGTGGCGCACGGGCTGGGGCGGGCGTTGCAACTGACCAACATCCTGCGCGACGTCGCTGAGGACGCGGCGCGGGGGCGGCTTTACCTGCCCCGCGAATGGCTGGCGGAGGCCGGGGTGCCGTGCGACCCCGCCGGCGCGCTCGCCGCGCCCGCGCTGGGCACAGTCTGCGCGCGCGTGGCCAATCTCGCGCATCACTATTTCCGCGAAGCCGACGCGGCGATGGGCGAATGCGACCGGCGGGCGATGCGGCCCGCACGGCTGATGGGAGCGACCTACGCGGCGATCCTGTCGCGGATGGAGCGGCGTGGATGGGAACGGGTGGCCGAGCGCGTCAGCTTAACGAAGGCGCGGAAGCTGTGGCTGGCGGTGCGGTATGGGGCGAGGTGACGCGCGCCTCCCAGCAAGGGAGAGCAGAGGCGCGGGTGTGCTCGGCCGCCCGCGCACATCGTGGCCGCCAGCGCCAATCACCCTGATGGTGCCCCACGAGGACAGGTCAGGCGCATAGCGTTGTCAGACTTGCCGCCCACAGTGGGCTGCACGACGATCCGCTTGCCCTGGCCGAGCCGCGCCCAAAGCGAATCGTCCTTGGCCGGGCATAGGCTCAGCATTGTGGCGCGGAGCCTCTCTGGTTCGTACCAAAGGTCGAAGGCTTCCCGATACGGCGGCGTGACGAAAGCGAGCAGCTCGTCCTCACGCCAGGTGACGTGAATCTGCCAGGCGGCGGGAACCTTGGCGCCGATCTCCTGCGTCAGCATCGCGGCCTCGGAGGTTTGTTCCGCGCGTGCAGCGGCAGAAGCGAAACCGGCCATGCAGCAGACAAGGCTCACGAAAAGCGTCACTCGCATCGCTTTCAGCTCCCATCACTCAAGGCTTGCTGGGCGCCCCTTGCAGCATTTCGTCCGGCAGCGGTGCAACCTGCTCCGGCATCGCCTGCGACAGCCGCCCGCCCATGCGTAGTGGCTCGATCCGGCGGGCGAGGCCGGTTGTGTCGTCAGCCTCCACGAATACACCGCAGACCGTCGCCTCCCCGTCCGCCGGGTTGAGCCGTTCGCCCGGCATCTTGCGCCAGAAGCGGGTTGCCGCGCCCTCCTTCTGCATCCCGATCACGCTGTCATAGTCGCCCGACATGCCCGCGTCGGACTGAAAGGCGGTGCCGCCGGGGAGGATTTGGTGGTCCGCCGAGGGGCAGTGCGTGTGCGTGCCGACGATGAGCGACACCTGGCCGTCGAAGGTGTGGGCGAAGGCCATCTTCTCGCTGGTCGCCTCGGCGTGGAAGTCGATCAGCACCGCTTGCACCGTACCGCTCGCGCCCAGGCGGTGGCGCGAGAGGAGCTCGGCGGTGCCCCGGAACGGGCAGTCGAGCGTGTCAAGGAACAGCCGGCCCATCGCTTGCGCGACCAGCACGCGCCGCCCATCAGCGACATCGATGACAACGGCGCCCGCGCCAGGGGTGCCGGGCGGGTAGTTGAGCGGACGCAGCAGACGGGGGTGGTCGGCGATGTAGGGGATGATCTCCTTGCGGTCCCAAGCGTGGTTGCCGAGCGTCAGCACGTCGGCGCCCGCCGCGAACAGCGCCTCGGCCATGTCGGGTGCCAGGCCGAAGCCATGCGAGGCGTTCTCGGCGTTGACCGTGATCAGGTCGAGGCGCAAGCGCGCGCGGAGGCCGGGCAGGACGGCGGCCACCGTCTCGCGCCCGGTGCGGCCGACCACGTCACCGATGAAGAGGAGTCTCATGTCCCTCCCTCTCCCCCGCCTTTGACGGAGGAGAGGGTCGGGGTGAGGGGCGCGCGCGCGTCCACCAGGCGATTGCGGAACGGCGTACCCCCCTCACCCAACCTCTCCCCCCGTCCCGGGGGGAGAGGGGCTATTGTCGCGATCATTCGGGTTCCTTGCACACGAACACCCCTTCCTCGGTCGCCACTGCGTCCAGCCGTGCGTCATGCGGGCCGGCGGGCACGCGCTCGACTTCCTGCGCGGCATAGGCACAGCCGAGCCTGAACGCGCCAGGCAGTCCCGCGAGGGTGCGGTCGTAATAGCCCCCACCGTAGCCAAGCCGGCCCCCTGCCCGATCAAACGCAAGCAGCGGGACCAACAGGAAGTTGGGGCATCGTTCCTCGCCGCTCGAACGGAGCGTGCCGAAACGCTCGCGCACCAGATCCATGCTGGGCTCCCAGAGGTGGAATGTCAGTGCTGCCCCACGCTCCCCAGTGGCGGGCAGCACCACGGCATGACCGCGCTTGTGAAGGGCATGGAGCAGCGGGCGGATATCGATTTCCCGATCCATCGGCCAAAAGCCCGCGACGGCCGCGCCAGCGGGGGGCGGGCAGTCGCGCAGCACGTGATCGGTGAGACGGTGGCCGAGCGTGGGATCGAGACTCGCGCGCAAACCCAGCGCGCGATCCCGTGCCGCACGCTTCGCCGCGATCAAATCGGATGAGGACATGTGCGGAGCCGCCATGGCCGTTGGCGTCTCAACCCTCCCAGAGCCTGCGTGTGCAGGTGGGCGCCGGATACCGAGACCAAGATCCCGGCAGAGCCAGCTCCCGAGAGGTTGCTTACTGGCCCCGGGGATGAATTACCTGACGCACCGGGCAGCCCCGCCCCATTCATCTAGTTGCGCTCAAGTCCCGCCGCAATGTCTTCCGCACGGCGGGCGAGGCGGTTGATTTTGCGGGCCATCTTCGGGTCCGTCGAAGGTGGAGCCGCCGCTTCGGTGCTCGCGGCGCGCTTCTCGGCCTCTCGCAACGCCTTGGTCAGCTCGAATATGTCATCGGCCATGAGCAGGGCGGCCATGACCAGCATCCGCGCTTCCCCGCTCTGGCCGGCCGCGGCCTTGATGCTATCGATCCGCCGTTCGATTTCGGCGGCCATTGCCGTCAGGTGCTGCTCCTCACCGTCCTGGCAGCCGACCGAGTAGGCGAATCCGTTGATCCTCACCGTAACCTGCGCCATCGCACGCTCCTTCGTTCAGGGCTTGGTTGCGAGCGCCAGGCGCAGGCGCTCGATCATGCGGTCCAGCCGTTCGCGCAATTCGGCGAGCTGGACCGACTGCTCGTTGGTCGGCCGGCTGGTGAGGCTGGCGATACGCTCCAAGGCGGCCTCAAGCCGGTCGGCTGCCGCTTCGGCATCCTCGATCGTACTCGCCATCCTAACCCCCGCCGCCATGCCCGCTGCGATTGGACTGGCTGTTTGTATTGCACAGAAAGCGGCGCCGGGCTTGAACGTCAAGCATGTGCCTGCCGCCTAGCGTGGTGATCCACGGGCTCGCCGACGCCCGCACCGCGTTGGAAGCGGGCCTGCCAGTCACGTTGCTGTCCGCGCCGGACGCGGCGCTGTTCGCCGGATGCGGCTTCTGGCACGCCTTGGTGGCTCAAGCCAAGGCCGAGCACCCAGACGTGACCGCGCCGGACATCCTGGACTGCGGCGACGCCGCCGGCCATGCGCTGGCGGCGCTGCGACTCGGCCAGCGCATCCTGATCCTGGCGGAGGGCACGCCGGGGGGGGCAGCGGTGGCGGCGATCGCCTCGGCATCCG
>DATFDN010000536.1:0-9018 GCA_035252035.1 Acetobacteraceae bacterium
TCTCGCTTTCCCGCCCGCGTCGGCGTAGTGTTTCATACGCGACTAAACAAGGGTCGCGGTAACGGAGGAAACATCATGCGGCTCATCGTTGCCACGGTAGGCGCGGCGATCTCCCTGTTGGGCATCGCGTATGCGCAGCAATCCCAGCCGAGCACGGCGTCCGACGACGAGTACATGCACCAGGTGATGAAGGCGGCACCGCCGCAGATCGTGGAGCAGGCGACGATTCTCCGGCCGCACAAGGGCGAAATGCGGACCGTGAGGAAGGGAACCAACGAGTTCACCTGCATGGTGTCGCCCGCCGGGTCGCCAATGTGCATGGACCCGGACGCGATGGAGTGGGCCAAGGCCTGGCAAAGCCATGGCCCGGCGCCCGACAAGACCGGCTTCATCTACATGCTGGCCGGGGACACGGGAGCCAGCAACACCGACCCCTACGCCAAGGGGCCGAAGCCGGACAACCATTGGGTGCAGACCGGCTCGCACGTGATGATCGTCGGCGCCGCCGCCAAGGCGATGCAGGGCTATCCCAGGTCGGCCGATCCCGACCCAACGAAGCCCTATGTGATGTGGCCGGGGTCGCCCTACGAGCATCTGATGATCCCGGTGAAGTAGCCGCTTCGCCGGGCGCGTGACGCCGTCGCCCCGACCTGCTTCACTCGCCACGAGCAGGGGGGAGCGACCATGACCGAAACCTTCGCGACGCTGCGCATCGAGCAGCCGCAACCCCATACTGTGCTCGCGACGCTGAACCGCCCCGACGCGGCCAACGCCATGAACACGCGGATGGGCCTCGACCTGCTCGCCGTCTTCGACCGCTTCAATGCCGCGCCTGGCAAGCAGCGCTGTATCGTCGTGACCGGCGCCGGGTCGCGCGCCTTCTGCGCCGGGGGCGACCTGAAGGAGCGCAACGGGATGACCGATGCGCAATGGCAGGACCAGCACCTGATCTTCGAGCGCGCGATCCGCGCCATCCTTGATTGCCCCGTGCCGGTGATCGCCGCCGTCAATGGCGCCGCCTATGCCGGGGGCCTGGAGATCGCGCTCTGCTGCGACTTCATCTACGCCGCCGAGACCGCCCGCTTCGCGCTGACCGAGGTGACGCTCGGCATCATGCCCGGCGCCGGTGGCACGCAGAACCTGCCCCGCGCGGTCGGCGCACGGCGGGCGAAGGAGATCATGTTGACCGGCAGGCCGTTCACCGTGGAACAGGCCCACGCCTGGGGCATGGTCAACCGCGTCTGCAAGCCCGACGCCCTGCTCGCCGAGACGCTGGAGATCGCCGCCACGATCAGCGCCAACGCCCCCATCTCGACGCGCCAGATCAAGCAATCGGTCAACCAGGGCCTGAACATGGATCTGCGCAGCGCCATGATGTTCGAGATCGAGGCGTACAACCGCATGGTCCCGACCGAGGACCGCCGCGAGGGCATCCGCGCCTTCAACGAGAAGCGCAAGCCGAATTTCGAGGGACGGTAGGAGACTCCCGGCAAGCCGCCGCTCCACCTCTCCCACTCGCGGGAGAGGTCGGCGAGCGGAGCGAGCCGGGCGAGGGACTTGCCCGCGCCCCCTCACCCGCCGCGCAAGCGCGCGGCGACCTCTCCCGCTTGCGGGAGAGGTGTATGGATGCCAGGCACCGGATCATTCCGAAGGTGTGAACCGCTGTAGCCGCTCGCGGGAAGGGAAGCGCCGCTTCCGGTGGACGCGGGCGGGCAAACCGGGCTAGTCCGGTCGCATGAGCCGACAACCGCCCGGCCGCCGCGCCGATTACCGCTGGTTCCATGACATCACGACGCGCTGGATGGACAACGATGTGTTCCGGCATGTCAACAACGTGAACTACTTCTCCTATTTCGATACGGCCGTGACATACTTCGAGACAACGACCGGCGCGGTGGATTTCTTTGCCGGTCCGGTGCATTGCGTGGTGGCCGAGGTCATGTGCCGCTACCACAATTCGGTGGCCTGGCCGGACCGGATCGCCGTGGGCCTGCGCGTGGCCCGGCTCGGCCGGAGCGCCGTGCGTTTCGAGATCGGCGTGTTCCGCAACGACGAGGACGTGGCCTCGGCCGAGGGCTATTTCGTCCATGTCTTCGTGGAGCGCGGCTCGCAACAGCCGGTGCCGATGCCGGACGCCTCGCGCGCCATCCTGGAGAGCATCGCCGTCCAAGGCTGAACAAGGGGAACGCCATGGATCTCGGAATCAAGGGCAGGAAAGCCATCGTCTGCGCCGCCAGCAAGGGGCTTGGCAAGGCCTGCGCCATGTCGCTCGCGCGCGAAGGCGTTGACCTCGTCATCACGGCGCGCACCGCCGACACGCTTGAGGCCACCACCGAGGAGATCCGGCGCGCGAGCGGCGTGCGCGTGACCGCCGTGCCGGGGGACATCAGCACCGAAGCCGGGCGCGCGGCCGCGCTCGAAGCCTGTCCCGACCCAGATATATTGATCAACAACGCGGGCGGGCCGCCGCCCGGCGATTTCCGCGACTGGGACCGCGAGACCTGGATTCGCGCGATCGATGCCAACATGCTGGCGCCGATCTTCATGATTAAAGCGGTGGTGGACGGCATGGCCGAGCGCCGGTTCGGGCGCATCGTCAACATCACCTCCGCCTCCGTGAAATCGCCGATCCCGCAGCTTGGCATGAGCAATGGCGCGCGCGCCGGGCTGACCGGCTTCGTCGCCGGGCTCGCCCGGCAAGTGGCCAAGCACAACGTCACGATCAACAACCTGCTTCCCGGCCCGTTCCTGACCGACCGGCTGCGCAGCGGCGCGGCGCATCTGGCGCAGCGGAACAACCGCTCGGTCGAGGAGGAACTGGCGCTGCGCGGGAAGGAGAATCCCACAGGCCGGGTGGGTGATCCGGCGGAGTTCGGCGAGGCGTGCGCGTTCCTCTGCGCCGCGTCCTCGGGCTACATCGTCGGCCACAATCTTCTGATCGACGGTGGCGCGTTCAACTCTTCGATTGCGTGAGGCGGCATCATGGACCTTAGCTTTCTTCCGGCCTGGCGCTTGGCGGAGCTGACGCGATCGGGCGAGATCGGCTGCGTCGAGCTGCTGGAGCAGGCCATCGCTCGCGTGGAGCGCCTCGATCCCCGCATCAACGCCGTCGTTGTCCGCGATTTCGAGCGTGCCCGGCGCCGCGCCCGCGCGCTCGACCAGGCCGGCGGGCGGGACGATGCGGGACCGTTCTTCGGCGTGCCGATGACCGTCAAGGAAAGCTTCGATCTGGCCGGCCTGCCGACCACGTGGGGCTTCGAGGACCGGCGGGACCACCGCGCCGAGCAGGACGCGCTGGCGGTGCAACGGATCGAGGCGGCGGGCGCGGTGGTGTTTGGCAAGACCAATGTTCCGGTCTCGCTCGCGGATTGGCAGAGCTACAATCCGGTCCATGGCGCGACCTCCAACCCCTGGGACACGTCGCGCACGCCGGGCGGCAGCTCGGGCGGCAGCGCGGCGGCGGTGGCGGCGGGGCTGTCGGCGGTGGAGATCGGCAGCGACATCGGCGGCTCGATCCGCGTGCCCGCGCATTTCTGTGGGGTTTTCGGCCATAAGCCGAGCTGGGGGCTTTGCGCTGGGCGCGGGCAATCGCTGGTGAAGGCGGTGGCGCCGACCGACATCTCGGTGCTCGGACCGCTGGCGCGTTCGGCGCGCGACCTGCGATTGGCGCTCGATGCGCTCGCCGGGCCGGACCCGATCGACACCGATCTCACGTACAACCTGCCTGAACCGCGCGCGGGCGCGCTGCGCGACCTGCGGATCGCCGTGTGGGCGGAGGAGCCGGGTCAGGCCACGAGCCGCGAGACCACGGCGCTCATTGAGGCGCTTGCCGACGAGATCGCGCGCGCCGGTGCCACGGTCAGCCGCACCGCCCGGCCGGCGATTGATCCCGCCGAGGCGTACCGCGTGTATCTGATGCTCCTTAACGCCGCCTTCAGCGGGCGCCTGCCGGAAGAGGAACTCGCCCGCCAGCGCGAAGCGAAGGCGCGGCTGCGGCCCGAGGATAACAGCGCCGACGCGGTGATGCTGCGGACCGTCGATCTGTCGCACCGCGACTGGCTGCACCTGAACGAGCGGCGCCATCAGATCCGCCGCATCTGGGCTGAGTTTTTCCGGGACTGGGACGTGCTGCTCTGTCCCGCGTTCGCGACGCCCGCCCTGCCGCATATGCAGCAAGGCGCCACCTGGGAGCGCACCCACACGATCGACAGCCTCAGGATTCCATACAACGACATGCTGTTCTGGCCGGGCATCACCTGCGGCTTCCACCTGCCCGCGTCGGTCGCGCCGATCGGACGGTCAGCCGAGGGCTTGCCGATCGGGGTGCAGATCGCCGGGAATCTGTTCGCGGACCGCACGACCATCCTTGTTGCCGAGTTGATCGAGCAGATCGGGCACGGATTCGTCGCGCCTCCTGGCTGGAGTTGACCGATGCGGCTGCTTGTCCTCGGCGCCGGCGGGATCGGCGGATATTTCGGCGGGCGTTTGGCCGAAGCGGGCCTCGATGTCACGTTCCTGGTGCGCCCGCAACGCGCCGCGCAGCTCGCGCGCGACGGCTTGGTGGTGCGCAGCCCGGCGGGCGACATCGAACGCGCGGTGCGGTTCATCAGCGTCGAGCAATTGGCCTCCGACGGCCTCTACGATGCCGTGCTGCTGACCTGCAAAGCCTATGATTTGGAAGCCGCGATCGCCGCCATCGCTCCGGCCGTCGGTCGTGGGGCAATGGTGATCCCGATGCTGAACGGGATGCGCCACCTCGACCGGCTCGATTTCGCCTTCGGGCGCGCGGCGGTATTGGGCGGGCTGTGCCAGATCGGCGCGACCCTGGCGCCAAGCGGTGAGGTGCTGCACCTGAACGCGCTCCACACGCTGATCCTGGGTCCGCGCGCGGCCAACCAGGAACGGGCTGCGCGTGGCTTCGCCGATGCGGCCTCCGGCGCGCGCTTCGATTGCCGCGCGAGCGACGATATCGCGCAGGACATGTGGGAGAAGTTCGTCTTCCTCGCGGCCATGGCCGCGATGACCTGCCTGATGCGCGCCAATGTGGGCGAGATCATGCAGGCCGATGATGGCGAGGCGCTGATGATCGAGACGCTGACCGAGTGCGACCTGGTCGCCCATGCCGCCGGGCATCGGACGCGGCCCGCGTTCCTGGACCGCGCGCGCGCCGTGCTCACCGAGCGGGGGTCGAGCTTCGCGGCTTCGATGCTGCGCGATGTGGAGCGCGGCGGCGCCACCGAGGCGGCGCATATCGTGGGCGACATGCTGACCCGCTCCCGCGAAGCTGGGCTCGCCGCGCCGATGCTGCGGGTGGCCTGGTGCCACTTGCAAGCCCACGCCGCGCGTCAGGAGGCCGAGCGCGCGTGAGGCGGACTGGCGCTCTTGGTCTGAAACGCCGTGAGGCGTTCCTCCTCCCGCTGGCTGCCCTTGCCGCGCGCCGCGCCCGTGCGGAGGACACGAGCCGGCCCTTGCGCATCTCGTGGCGCGAGGCGATCCCCAACCTCGATCCGTACTCCAATCAGCTTCGCGCCGGATTCGCGCTGGCTCACGAGATCTGGGACACGTTGGTTTACCGGAACCCGGTCAGCTTCGCGATCGAGCCGCTGCTCGCGACATCCTGGGCGTGGGAGGGCGACTACAGCTTGGTGTTTGCGCTGCGCCCTGGCGTGCGCTGGCATGATGATAGCGCGTTCGGCGCCGAGGACGTCGCGTACACGATCAACATGATCGCCTCCGACCGCCGGCTTTCGGCGCCCAGCGTGTATCGATGGCTCGCTGGGGCCGAGGTGATCGACTCGCTGCGCGTGCGCGTGCGGCTGAAACGGCCGATGCCCGCGGCGCTTGAGTATTTCGCGATGGCGGTTTGGATCCTGCCCAGGGAAAGCCGTGTCCGCTCCGGCCGGTTCGCCCGTGCCGCCGTGGGAACGGGTCCGTACCGGGTTGCCGCCGCCGATGGCACCAGCCGGATCGAGCTCACGCGGTTCGAGGGCTACTATGCCGGGAGTCCGAAGGGGCGCCCTGCGATCAAGGACATCGTGATCCGGGTCGTGCCGGATGCCACCACCGAGCTCGCCGATCTGCTGAGCGGGGCGGCCGACTGGATCTGGAAATTCGATCCCGACCGCATCCCCGCTATCCTGCGCAATCCGGGCCTGATCGCGACGCAGGCGGAATCGATGCGCATTGGGTATATCTCCTTTGACGCGGCGGGGCGGACAGGCCCGGACAATCCGCTCTCCAGCGAGAAAGTTCGCCAGGCGATTTCCCATGCGCTCGATCGCGGCGCGATGGCGCGTGGGCTGGTGGGGGCGCGTGCGCGTCCGCTGGATGCGCCGTGCTATCCCACCCAGGTCGGCTGCGTGACGGTGGATGCGGTGCATTACGACTATGATCCGGACCGCGCGCGCCAGTTGCTGGCCGAGGCCGGCTATCCGAACGGCTTCACCGTCCAGCTCGTGACCTATGAGCCGCCGCGATGGTCCGCGGTCATGCAGCACTACCTGCGGGCCGTCGGGATCGATGCCCAGGTGATCCAGTTGCCGCCGGGCGAGGTGGTCTTGCGGGCGATCGAGGGCCAGACGCGGATGCAGGCGGGCGACTGGGGCAGCTATTCAATCAACGATGTCTCGGCAATCCTGCCGCATTTCTTCGCCTTCACCCCGGAGGACTACACGCGCGATCCAAGGGTGCGCGCGCTGATCGAGGAAGCCGGCGCGACCCGCGATACGGCGCGGCGGAATGCCGCTTACGCGCAGGCGATCCACGCCATCACCGCCCATGCCGATTGGCTGCCGCTTTACACGTACACCGTGACCTATGCGTTCTCGCGCGACCTCGATTTCATGCCGTGCGCCGACGAATTGCCGCGCTTTTTCCTGTGCCGCTGGAAGGACACGGGGGCGAGTGGCTTGTTGCCGCGGTTCCGCGGGTAGGGCGGAAAAGCGAGGCGCATTCCGCCGCCCGCCCACACCTTCGCGGATGGCGGAATGCGCTCCGCTTTTCCGCCCTACGCCATGCTACGTCACACGCTCCATGGGTCAGCATCCAGGGCCGCTGGTATCAGTGCCCGGCCCCCACTGACTCCGCGGCCGCCTCCACCCCCACCAAGTCCCGCGCGAAGTCCTCGGCGTCGAACGGGCGCAGATCCGATGCCTTCTCGCCGACGCCGACGGCGTGGACCGGCAGGCCGAAGCTCTCCGCCAGCGCGACCACGATCCCTCCCCGCGCGCTGCCGTCGAGCTTGGTCACGACAAGGCCGGAGACGGCCACCATCTCCTTGAACACCTTCACCTGCTGGATCGCGTTCTGGCCCGTGGTCGCGTCCAGCACCAGCAGCACCGAATGCGGCGCGGTGGGGTCTTGCTTGCGCATGACGCGGATGATCTTGGTCAGCTCGTCCATCAGCACGGACTTGTTGTGCAGCCGCCCGGCGGTGTCGATCAGCAGCACGTCCGCGCTCTCCGCCTGCGCGCGCCTCAGCGCCTCGAAGGCGAGCCCGGCCGAATCGGCGTTGGGCGGCCCGGCGATCACCGGGCAGCCGGTCCGCTGGCCCCAGATCTGAAGCTGCTCGACGGCGGCGGCGCGGAAGGTGTCGCCCGCGACCAGGATGGCGCGCAGCCCTTGCTCGCGGTATTGCTGCGCCATCTTGCCGATCGTGGTCGTCTTGCCGGTACCGTTCACGCCGACGACCAGGATCACATGCGGCTTGCGCGCCGGATCGAGCGTCAGCGGCAGCGCGACGGGACGCAGGATCGCCGCGACCTCGCCGGCGAGCGCGGCCTTGACCTCCTGGTCCGTCACCTCCTTGCCGAAGCGGGTGCGGCGGAACTCCTGGATCACCCGGCCCGCCACCTCGGTGCCGAGATCGGCGCTGATCAGCAGCTCCTCCAGCTCCTCAAGCATCTCCTCATCGAGGCGGCGCTTGCGGACGATGGCGGTGATCCCGCCCGAAAGCTTCTGCGTGCTGCGCGAGAGGCCTTCCTTGAGCCGGGAGAAGAAGCCGCCGAGCGCCATCTATGCCGCCTCCGCCAACAGGCCTTGGTCATCCGCCGCCACGACGCGCGCCGCCACGATCTGGCCGGGCACGGCCTCGGCGCGCAGCCGCACCGGGGCGAAGTGCTCGGAATGGCCGGAGAGCCGCGTTTCAGCCAGCACCGTGACCGTTCTCCCAACCAATCCCGCGCGGAAGCGCCGCGCCGCCCCCTGCCCCGCCGCGCGCAGCGCCGCCGCGCGTTCCCGCCGGATCGGCTTCGGGACGGGCGGCATCCGGGACGCCGGCGTGCCCGGGCGTTCGCTGTAGGGAAAGACGTGCAGGAACGGCAACTCGGCCTCGGTGACGAAATCCAGCGTTTCCTCGAACAGCGCGTCGGATTCGGTCGGGAATCCGGCGATCAGGTCGGCGCCGAGTGCGATGTCCGGCCGCAGCGCGCGGGCGCGGGCGATCACGGCGCGGGCGTCCTTCGTAAGATGCCGGCGCTTCATGCGCTTGAGGATCAGGTCGCTCCCCGCCTGGAGGGAGAGGTGAAGGTGCGGCATCAACCGGGGCTCCTCTGCGATCAGCCGCCAGAGATCGGCGTCGATCGCGGCAGGATCGAGCGAGGAGAGGCGCAGGCGCGGCAGCTCGGGCACTAGCGCGAGCAATCGGCGGACAAGCTGGCCGAGGCTTGGGCGGCCGGGCAGGTCGCCGCCGTAGCTGGCGATATCGACGCCGGTCAGCACCAGCTCCCGGTAGCCCGCCTCGACCAAGGCGCACGCCTGGGCCGCGACGGCGCCGGCCGGCACGCTCCGGCTCGGGCCACGGCCAAAGGGGATCGCGCAGAAGGTGCAGCGATGGTCGCACCCTTGCTGGATCTGCGCGAAGGCGCGGGCGCGGCCGGCGAACTCGGTGACAAGGTGCGCCGCCGTCTCCCGCGCCGCCATGATGTCGCCCACCGCGCCCGGCGCGTCCGCGCGCCAGCTCTCCGCCCGCAGCTTCTCGGCGTTGCCGAGGACGCGCGAGACGCCGGGCAGGGCCGCCCA
>DATFDN010000537.1:0-7694 GCA_035252035.1 Acetobacteraceae bacterium
CATCTATTGTGGCGCAAAGCCGCCGCTCTCCGAGCTGAGCGACGAGCACATTATACCGCGTAACATCGGCGGCAAGCTCGTGTTGCCGAAAGCAAGCTGCCGTCGGTGCGCCAGAGCGACGAGCCAGTTTGAAAACGAATGCGTTCGGGCATTCTTTTCCCCGGTTCGCAAGCACCTTGACATCCGAGGTAACAAGCAGAGGAAGAGGCACTCTCACGTAAAAGCCGAGATTGTCGCAAGCCAGACGCACAGCTACTTCGAGATGATGCCCATTGGTGAGTACCCCAGCTTTCTGTGGTCCTTCCTGTTTTTGCCGCCCGGAATTCTGGTAGTGTCCTAATTTGGCGCCTGCGCAACGAGTTCTTCCAGAGACCATAGCCGAGATGCGGCCGCACGGAGAATGCTCGTGGAAGATGCGGAAAGCGAACTGAAACGTGCGGTTGAACGCACGCACGGCGGGAAGGCCCGATTTGTGCAAGCCGTGCCCGTCACGGAGGTTTACGACGGCCGCGCCGTCTGGAACGGCGCCAGTGCGATCCTCGCCATCCTAGTCTTGGGCGCGAGCCCCGCGCCCGCCGCACCGTGCGGCCCGGACGCGAAGCTGCGCTGGTCCGGGGACAACGTGCAAACCACACGTCCCTTTCACATGGACGGCCCGTGGGAGGTCCAGTGGACCACGACCACACCGCCGGGTAGCCTTTTCGAAGTCAAGGTTTACGACAAGAACCGCCCGGACGCGGGGTTTGAGATGGCCGCCGACCAGAGGGGCGGCTCTCCGGGCAGCGCCTACCAGCCGAAGGGCGGCGACTACTACCTGTCCATCTTCACGCTGAAGGGTTCCTGGTCCGTCTGCGTCGTGCCGGTGCCATAGGGCCAGCCCGGCAAATTAGGACACTACCGCTTCGTCGGCGAACTCGCGGAGGTCTACGGCAAGCGGGCAAGCTACCCGGCGATCGAGGACTGGATCGCCCACCTGCACGCACGTCCCGCCTACAAGGCGGCGCTAGAGCGCGGCGGCGGCTACAGCTTCGCGCGCTGACGGACGGGGGACCGGAGCGCCCCGATAGACTTCGGCGAACCGGTCCACCATCGTCTCGCGCGTCGGCGGTTCGGGAAGTCCGGCGGCCAGACGGTCCCACAGCCCGATCTCGGTGCAGGCGCGGTGCATGGTCGCGGCCAGCGCGCGGGCGTCGCCCATCGGGAACAGCAGGCCGCCGACCTCGTGCTGCACGCGCTCGGCCATGCCGCCCACGTCGGAGGCGATCACCGGGCGGCGGAACATCCAGGCTTCGGAGATCACCAGCCCGAATATTTCCCACCACACGGACGGAACCACGCACCAATCCACGCGCGACATCAGGCGCGGCAGGCGGTCCACCTGGTAGGGGCCGTTGAACACCACGTTCTGCTGCTCGGGCGGCAACGCCTCCTCGGCGGCGCGGAAGCGTTCGAATTCGGCCCGCCCCGCCTCGGAGGCGTAGCGCAGATTGTCGCCGTTGATCTCGACCGCGAAATCCGTGAAGCCTTGGGCGCGCAGCAGCTCCGCCGCGCGCAGCAGCACCGTGACGCCCTTGCCGTCCACCAACTGGCCGAAGAAGCCGAACCGATTGCGCGGCCCCGATATCCCAGTGCCGGTGTGGATGGCGCCATAGTTTCGCTGGCCGTTGGTGACATGCACGATCCGCTCCGGCGGGATGCCCCAATCGGTATAGGCCCGACTCATGAAGCGGCTTGGCACGGTGAACACGTCCACCGCGCCCAGATGTTCCTGGAACCACTGCTTACGCACGAAGAACGTCTCCGGCGCCCGGTCGGGGAAGCACTGGTGGCAGCGAACCGCGGAGGCTTGCGAGCAGAGCGAGCGATCCACGGTGCGGACCATCTGGCCATAGGCGTGGCAGATCGCCAGGAACTCGTGGAAGGTGAAGACGATCCGCGCCTCTGGCAGCACCCGGCGCGTCAGCGTCAGCAGATCCACGCCCACGTTCATGAAGTGGTGGAAGTGGACGATGTCGGGCCGCGTCAGCGTCAGGAACTCGGCGAAGGATTCGATCAGGAGCGGGTCGGATGTCTTGTGCCAGAAATGGTCGTAGTCGCGCATCAGGAACAGATGCTCGTCAGGGCGACCATCGAAGCCGGTGATGCGCGCGCCGGAGCGGAACAGCGCCGGCGTGCTGTCGTCGATGGCGGCGAGCAGCGTGGGCTGGAAGCCGGGATGCGCCTTCAGGCCCTCGAACAGCTCGTAGCAGACCTGTTGCGCACCGCCGCGCACCAGCTCGGGGTGATGCACGCTCACCAACAAGACGCGTTGCTGCCTCATGCCGCCATCTCCGAAAGCTGAGCCGGCATGAGATCGCGCTCCGGCGCTGGGCCGCAGAGATCAGCGGCGATTGAATCGGCCCAGGCGCGCGAGAAGTGCCAGCGATTGACCAGGCTCGCGCCCTCATGGACAGGGCGGCGCACGGAACCCCGCCCCTCCAGGTGCCAAAGCTGGAGATCCTGCACCCAGGCGGGCCATCCGCCCTGCAAGCTGCGCAGGCACAAATCGGCATCCTCGTAATGGCCGAACACGTAATCCTCGGCGAATCCGCCCAGCGCCTCGAACCAATTCCGGTCCACCGAGATGAACGCGCCGGAGACAGCGGGCACCGGGCGCGGACGCAAAAAGGCGGCGGTGTCGGGCGGGGCGCCCTTGCCGTAATGTTCGACCCGCGCGAAGCGCCGCGTCTCGATTCCGGAGGGGCGGATGGCCAGGCCCGTGTCCAACTCCAGATACATACCGCCATGCATCAGCGAGCCGTCGTCGTAATAGAGGGTGGAGCCGAATAACCTTGCGCCTGGTCCACCCGCACCGAGGATCGCCGTGTGTCGGGCCGCCCAGCCTGTATCCTTGGGAAACACATCGGGATTGACGCAAAGCAGGCGGGGGCTTCTCGCATGGGCGGCGGCCAAGTTGTTGGCGGCGCCGAACCCGGCGTTGGCGGGCAACCCGACCACGGTTTGCGCCAGCCCGTAGATCAGCGCGCTGGACCGCGCCTCCTTCAACAACCGATCGAGCAGCTCGGGGCTGTTGCAAACATAGACGAACTCGTAGTCCTCGATTCCTGGCTTGCCCGCGAACAGCGCGTTCTGGACGAACATGTACTCCGGCCGGCCATACAGGCAAACGATGATCGAGCCCCGGTGCGTTCGCGCTTGCGGACCGAACCGTTCAACGAAGGGCGCGGCGGTGATCGCGCTGGTCACGGCACGGTTGAGCGCGATGATCTGCTCGCCAACCGAGCCGTCGAGCGCGAGCATGGCCTGGATCTGCGCCCCGCCGCCTCCGGTGCCGGCGAGGAAGCCCAGCACCGTCTCGCGCAGATCCCGCGCCGTGCTCGCCCGCACCGGCGCCGTGACCGCCGCCTGCTGCCCGCCTGCCCATTCCAGGATGCACCGGCACTCGGCCGAGGCCGCCAGGGGCACACCCGCGCTCAGGAGGCCGAAGAAACCGAAGGCACGGCGCTCGGCCACACCCAGCGCCGCCTGGACATCGGCGCGCGCATGTCGTGCCAGCGCCTCCGCGCGCACCGACAACACCCAGCCACGCCCCTCAAGGCGCAGCGAGGCCAAGGGGATGGTGGCGTCATCAACCCAGCCGGTGATGAAGACGCGCCCATCCTCCGATAACAGCAGCGCCTCCACGGCATGTCGCGGCACCGCTGGCCCTGCGGTGCCGAATCCCGCCGTGGGTCCGATCCTTACCTCGGTCCAGCGATCGGACCGGCCGAGATAGTGCCGTCCCTCGGCCTTGCCATAACGCTGATAATGTTCGGCCCCGGATTTCGACTTCCCGCTTCGCACCGCCTCGGCGATGTCGGGGTAGAGGCGCAGGTACGCGTCCTCGTCGAAATCCGGGAAGCGTCCAGGCAGGAGATCGGGCCGGTCTGACATCGAGCCGGCACTTACCGGAATAGGGGAACCGAAACAACGAAAACCCTCGCGGATTCTTGAGCAAACTGTCCGTCCCGTTAGGCGGCGTTGGTAGTCGAACCAATCGGCTGTGGCGGCGAAGCGGAGATTGGAGGGGGCGCCCCTGTCAGAGCACGGACCTTGGCTGCGAGTTCGTCGAGCGCGAAGGGCTTGTTCATCATCTCCATCCCTGGCTCCAGCGCCGCGCCGTAGTGGAGGGGGCCGCCGGCATAGCCCGTGATGAACAGCACGGGCAGGTCCGGCCTGCGCTCGCGCGCGACATCGGCAACCTGCCGCCCGTTCAGCCCGCCCGGCAGGCCCACATCGGTCACGAGAACGTCCACATGGGCACTGGAGCACAGTACGAGCAATGCGGCTGGTCCGTCCGCAGCCTCCAGCACCTGGTATCCCAGCTCCCGCAACCGCTCAGCGGCCTGAGTGCGCACGTCTGCCTCGTCCTCCACCAGCAGCACCGCCTTGCCCGCGCCGGTTCTCTCCGGCTCGACTGCCAGGGATTGAGCTTGCGGCCCCTGTGACCGCTTGTGCCGCGGCAGGTAGAGGCGCACGGTCGTGCCCCGGCCCGGCGCGCTCGCGAGACGCACAAAGCCGCCTGACTGCCGCACGAAACCGTACACCTGGCTCAGCCCCAGCCCGGTGCCCTGGCCGATCGGCTTGGTGGTGAAGAACGGCTCGAAAGCGTGCGCTTGCGTGGCCTCGTCCATGCCCACGCCGGTGTCGGCCACCGCGATCTCCACATAGTCGCCAGCCCTCGCCCCCTCCTGGTCGGTGATGTCCGCCTCCCCCAGGCACACATCCTCGCTGCCGATGGTGAGGCTTCCGCCTTCGGGCATGGCGTCGCGGGCGTTGATTGCCAGGTTCAAGAGCACATTCTCCAACTGGTTCGGGTCGCACAGCACGGACCACGCGCCGTCGCGCAAGCGCAGCTCAACCGCGACGCCTGGCCCCACGGTACGTCGGATCAGCTCCGCTATGTCATTGATCAAGGCGTCCGGCTCGACGGCGCGCGGCTGCAACGCCTGTCGTCGCGCAAAGGCAAGCAGGCGATGGGTCAGCGCCGCCGCGCGCTCCACCGTCTTGCGTGCCGCCTCTATGTAGCGGGTAACCTCCCCCGCGCGTCCTTGCGCCACTCGGCGGCGCCCCAGCTCCAGGCTGCCGCCGATCGCCTGGAGCATATTGTTGAAGTCGTGCGCGATGCCGCCCGTAAGCTGGCCCAGCGCTTCCATCTTCTGCGCCTGATGCAGCGCCTCCTCCGCTTGCGCGCGCTCCAGCGCCTCCACGTGTAGGGCGTCGAGAGCCCGGCGCAGCGCCGCCGTACGGGTCTCCACCTGCGCCTCCAACGTTTCATTCAGGCGGCGCAGCGCCTCCTCGGCCTCCTTGCGCATCGTCACATCGCTCGCCGCCCCGAACCACTCCTTGATCTCGCCAGCCGCGTCCAGCAACGGAACCGCCCGCGAGAATGTCCACCCCAAGCTTCCGTCCGCGCGCCGAACCCGGTGCTCAAACTCGAAGACGCCCTTTGTCCGCACGGCTTCCCGGATCGCCGCCATGACGCGCGGCTGATCGTCAGGGTGGATGTAATCCGCGAGCCAGACCCGGTTCGGGCTCGCCGTATCGGAGAGGAAGCCGCCGCCGCTCAGTTGGCGCATCTCGCTCCAGTCGGGGCTCATGCGGTACATGACCTCCGACGAGGCGCTCACCAAGGCGCGCAGGCGCTCCTCGCTCTCCCGCAATGCCGTCTCGGCCCGCGCCTGCTCGAGCGCCGCCCAGGTGCGCTCGGCGATGGACTCGATCAGCGCGACCTCGGCATCGGTCCAGGCGCGCGGCTGCTCGCTCAGCACGAACAGGATCGCGGCAAGGCGGCCGGCCTTGACGAGTGGCGCACCGACGAACGCCCGCGTTCGGATGGCTTCATAAGCGTCGGCCATGCCGTCGGTCAGCGGGCTTCGAGCCACGTCGTCCACGCGCACCGTGCGCCCGGCGCGCAGCGCGGCGATCATCGCAGGACCGTAGCTGTCGAGCCGGTGGACGCCCGCGACGCTCACCGCGCCGGGCGCGGTCCAGTCGCGCTCGACCGTTACCAGCTCGCCCGAAGCATCCGCCTCGGAGTAGCCGACGCACCCTACCCCGAGGTGCTCGCCCAGCGCCCGCGCCGCCGCCGCCATGATCGCACGGGGCTCGGCAAGCGGACGCAGCCGATCGCTCACTGCGAGAAGGAAAGCTTGGCGCGCCTCATTCGCGCGCAGCTCGCACTTGGCCAATATGTGCTTCGTGGTCTCGAACGCGAGATTGAGGATGCCGCCGGCCGAGCCGTCCCCCAACGGGATGGGGTTGTAGCTGTAGAACCAAGCCTCCTCAATCCGCCCGTTCCGGTTAAGCGGGAGCAGGTGGTCGCGCGCATTTTCGCCAGTGTTGTCCATCAACACGCCGGTCAACGTCGGCCCGATCGTCTCCCAGAGCTCCGGGAAAACCTCGCGGGCCGGTCGCCCCAGTGCGGAAGGGTACTTTCCGCCGATGAGCGCCTCCCACTGGTCGTTGTAGAGGAGGATGAGGTCAGGGCCCCAATAGATGGCCATCGGCGAGTTCGCGCCGAGCATGATGCTGACCGTGATCTTGAGGCTCTGCGGCCAGGTCTTGGCGGCGCCGAGCGGTGTCCCCGACCAGTCATGGGCGCGGATGCGCGCGCCCATCTCGCCGCCTCCGGCAAGGAAGTCGCGTCCGCCCAGAGCGGGTTCACCGTTCACAGAAGGCCATACCGGCTCACTCGGGGCTGCGCCTCTGAACGAAAGGCGGCAATTCTGGCGTGATGGACAGGCTCGCGGTGTGTCGGATGGCCATGGAAAATGCTACCTTAGCGGGCAAGCGCATTACAATTTTCTACTGACCTGGATGATGGTGCAAGGCTTAACAGGGCGTAATTGCATCTCCGGAGCGCAGGCCGTCGCCGTTGATCTTGCACGCTTCGCGGCAGAATCGGATACAGGCGCGATGAATGAGATCGCGTCCGACGCCGCTGTGCGCTACGACTTCCGCGCCGCCGAGCCGCGCTGGCAGGCGGAATGGGCCGCGCGGGGGTGCTTCGCGGCGGCCGACCGGCCGCTTGAGTCCTCTCCCCCGGACAGCAGGCCGAAATACTACGTTCTAGAGATGTTCCCCTACCCCAGTGGCAAGATCCACATGGGGCATGTCCGAAACTACACCCTGGGCGACGTGGTGGCCCGCTACAAGCGGGCGCGCGGCTACGCGGTGATGCACCCGATGGGCTGGGACGCTTTCGGCCTGCCGGCCGAGAACGCGGCGCGCGAGCGTGGCGTGCATCCCGCGCGCTGGACCTGGGAGAACATCGCCGCCATGCGGGCGGAGCTGCAACGCATGGGGCTCTCGCTCGACTGGGCGCGGGAGATCGCGACCTGCGACCCCGCTTATTATGGCCATCAGCAAAAGCTGTTCCTCGATTTCATGCGCGCCGGCCTGGTGGAGCGGCGGGAGAGCTGGGTGAACTGGGATCCCGTGGACCAGACCGTGCTCGCCAACGAGCAGGTCATCGACGGGCGCGGCTGGCGGTCCGGTGCGCCGGTGGAGAAAAAGCAGCTCAGCCAGTGGTTCCTGCGCATCACCCGCTACGCGCCAGATCTGCTTGAGGCGCTGGACCACCTGGACCGCTGGCCGGAGCGGGTGCGCCTCATGCAAGCCCGCTGGATCGGCCGGAGCGAGGGGGCGCGCGT
>DATFDN010000538.1:0-6152 GCA_035252035.1 Acetobacteraceae bacterium
ATGGCCGGGCTGTGGTGGGATCTGGGCGAGGCGGACGCGGCGGCGCTTGCACCGGCGCGGATGTAGCACTTATCTGTGCTACACGAGAGGGACCGCCATGACCAAGACGATCGGCCTGCGGGAGGCCAACCAGAAATTCGCTCGCTGCGTGCGCGAGGTGGAGGCGGGCGAGGAGTTCGTCATCACCCGCGACGGCAAGCCGGTCGCGCGCCTGGTGCCTGCCTCGGGGACGCGGGTGCTGACGCCCGAACAGCAGGCGGCGCTGGCGCGCACGCTCGCGCGCTCCTGGACTCTCAACGCCGGCCCGCTCACCCCAGAGGAACGAGCGAAGCTGCATGAGCGGTGAGCGCTTTACGCTCGACACCAATGTTCTGGTGTATAGTGTCGATGACGCCGCCCCGCTGCGCTGCCACACTGCCCGTGGCGTGCTTGCCCGAGCGGCGTCTCGCGACTGTCATTTCACCTTACAGTCGATTTCCGAGTTTTTCGCCGTCGTGACCCGGAAAAAGCTCGTCCCTGCTGCCGAGGCGGCGGCCCAGGTCTCGGACTGGCTGGATGTGTTTCCAACGGCCACACCCTCGAAAAACGCCGTCAGGGCGGCGCTCGCGTTATCCGTCGCGGGCCAAGCGTCCTACTGGGACGGCCTCCTGCTCGCGACCGCCGCCGAGGCGGGCTGCACGGCGATCCTGACCGAGGACATGGCCGATGGCGCGATGCTGCATGGCCTCCGGATCGTCAACCCCTTCGCCGCTGGCGGCCTGAGCGCCGAGGCCGAGCGCCTGCTGGGCGGGGCGCGCTAGTCAATCCGGGAAAAAGCCCTCGGCCATGATTTGCTCATGGGTCCAGGGACAGCGCTCGGGAAACGCCGCCTCGGGGAGCCCTGTTTCCCTCTGCGCCTCCAACAGGGCGTCCCCGTAGGCATCGTCCATGGCCGCATCGAGGTTGGCGCGCAGGCTCGGATTGTCGCGCAAGTGCCGGTCGAGCTTGCGGCGCTGCTCCCGGATCGTCAGCCGCCAGCTATTGCCACGCAGGCCGGGCTGGCACCGCCACTTGAGCAGATACGCGAGCAGCACGCCCAGGCGGCTGACCAGCTCGCGCCTCTCGCTCCGCCCCATGCTCTCCAGTTCCTCGGCGATATTCGCAAGATCCGCCTCCGAGACCCGTCCGGCCCGGAGCAGGCGAGCCTGCTCCGTCGTCCAGGCATGGAAGTCGCTCTCATAGGTTCCGGCATTGCTCATCGCTGGCGCGGACTAGGACCGCTCCTTCGGATCGTGCGTGTGGTGCCGGTCCCGCTCGCCCCCGCCGCCGGAGACGCGGCTGCGGTCGGGATTGGTCGGCTGGCCCGGTTCGGGGGGCGTTCCGGCGCGCGCGCCGCCGCCTTTGTGGCCGGTCGGCTGATCGGTGGCGTCGGGCTGGGTGCGGTCCTGATGGCTGCTGCCGGGACCGCCGAAGCGGTCCGTCTGCGCCGTGTGCTTGGTCATGTCCTGGCTCCTGGAGCTTGGTTCTTCTGGCCGGGAACGGGGGCGCGGGGCGCGGGTTGCGGCCGCGCTCTCGTCCATCTCCTGGCGCCGCAGCTCGGCCGGGGGCGTCTGGAAGAAGCGGGCGAACTGGTAGACGGTGTCGTCGCGTTGGTTCCAGCACACATAGCCCCGGCAATCCCTTGGCCGCGCCTCATAGACGCCGCACATCCGGTCCTCGGTCAGGAACTGGCAGACGCTATAGCCGGACTTGATGCGGCGCCCGCCCTTGCGGGTGCGCTCGACGATGTGACGCTCCTCGAAGGCGCGCACGGTGAGGCCGAGGAAGCGGGCGAGGCGCCGCACGTCGGCGCGGCTGACCTCCACATAGCCCGCCATGCGGCAGCAGAGGCTTGGGCACTTCAGGCAGTCAAGGCTTGCGCCAGTCATCGGAGCAGCATCGGCGTATTCGCAAGGTCAAACAACCGTTGCGTCGAGTTGCACGAAACAGAGGCGTTTGCCACTCTAAAGGTTCATTGGGTGTCGCGGGGTATGGACAGTTTGATTCTTCTCACGATCGATGCGCGCGCCGAGGAGGCGCCCGGCAGGTCCACCCCGCCGACGCAGGACGCGGCTCCGGACCCGCATGTCGCCAGCGTGCGGGACCGCCTCTGGGCGCTGCTGATGCGCGTGGCGGACGCGGGGCTGCGGCGCTGGTACGGCGTGCGCGAGTTCACCGACGATCCCTCCTGCCTGCTGCGCCTGGCCCTGGCGCCGGCGCCCCGCGAAGTGACCCTCTCGGACGGGACGCGGATCGAGACGGGCGAGACGGTGATTATGTTACATATATGGAATGAACAGGTGCCGCGCTTCCGCTTGGGCGGTCCGGACCTGCGCTGGGCGATCGATGTGCGCCGGCGCCTTCGGCGCTCGTTCTGGGCGCTGGCGAAACATCTGGAGGAAGACCCGGCCTGGACGCAGGTGCGTGGAATTCACGCCTGTGTCGTCTTCGGCAGCCGACGCCGGCGCGAGCAGATCCGGCGCGCCGCAGAGCATTTCGGCTTCGAGTTGATCGGCGACGGCGCGCCCGCCAAGGGTTGGCACGAATGGGGAGAGGATTTCCTGATCTGGGCGTTCGCGCGGGCCTTCAACCCTGGGGCGTTGCGCCGGTCGCCGTTCTGGCGCGACCGCACGGAGTTATGGATTTCCCGCGAGGCGCTGCTGCGCCGCTATCTCTAAGGCAGAGCCCAGGCAACCCGGCGCAACCGTGCGCGCTGAAGCCTCCATGCCGCCGGACAACACGCACGATGCGCCGCGCACGCGCGACCCACGGATGGAACGCCGCTCCCGCGTCGGCGGCTGGCCGATCTTCGTTGTCGGCCTGTTCCTGGTGCTGCTCACCTATGAGCTGCGCTACACGCTGATCCCCTTCGTTTTCGCCATTGTGATCGGCTTCGTCCTGGACCCGGTGATCGCCTGGTCGGCCGAGCGGATGCGGGGGCATCGCTGGCCAGTGGCCACGCTGCTGACCATCCTGATCATCGGCTGCGTCAGCTACGGCATCTACTGGGTCGGCAACCAGGCCTTCAAGGATCTGAGCAGCGCGATGCAGAAGCTGCCGGAGATGCTCCAGAGCGGGGTCAAGGCGATAGCAGGCCCGAAGGGAATCGATCTGTTCGGCGCCCATTACACGCCTGAACAGCTCACGCACACCGCCATCCAGAGCGCGACCAACCTCTTCAGTTCGGCGCAGATCGCGCTGGCGCTCCAGATCGGGGTCGGCGCCATCGCCGCCGTTATCCTCACCTTCGTCCTGATCCCCTATTTCCTGGTTTCCGGCCCTCGCATCGCCGCGGGCACGCTCTGGTTGGTGCCGCCGGAACGGCGCGGCTCGATCGAGGCCATGCTGCCCGAGCTGGTTCCGGTGCTCCGCCGCTACGTGGCGGGCGTGATCTGTGTGGTGATCTACACGGCCATCGTCGCCTATATCGGCTTCGGCCTGATCTTCAGCCTGCCCGGCGCGGCGCTGATCTCGGTCGTGGTCGGGGTCTTGGAAATGATCCCCGTGGTCGGCCCGGTCACGTCGATCGTCTTGGTCTCGCTGGCCAGCCTGCAAGGCAGCGGGCTGAGCGTGATCTGGCCCATCCTGTGGGCGCTCGGACTCCGGATCTGCACCGACAACATCGTCGCGCCCTTCCTGCTCGGCAAGGCGGTCACGGTGCATCCGGTGGTCATCATCTTCGCCTTCGTGGTCGGCGCGATGCTGTTCGGGATCATCGGCCTGCTGCTCGCGGTCCCGACCTCCGCCTGCATCCTCATCATCCTGCAATACTACTACGCCGAGCCGATCGCCCCGGGCGGCGCGGCGGAGCCGGAGCCGGTGCGGGTGGCCGGCAAGCTTGACACGGCGGGCGCGCGGCCCCGATGACAGGGCCTCCATGCCCAAACCGGTCCGCCTGAACGCCTTCGACATGAACTGCGTCGTCCACCAGTCGCCCGGTCTGTGGACGCATCCGCGCGACCGCGCCGACACCTACAACACGCTCGGCTACTGGACCGATCTCGCGCGCCTGCTGGAGCGGGGCCGGTTCGACGCGCTGTTCCTGGCCGATGTGCTGGGCATCTACGACGTGTTCCGGGGCTCGCCCGACGCGGCGCTGTCGGGCGCCGTGCAGGTTCCGGTGAACGATCCGCTGCTGCTGGTGCCGGCGATGGCGGCGGTGACGGAGCACTTGGGCTTCGGCGTCACCTGCACGCTCTCCTACGAGCACCCGTACCCGTTCGCCCGGCGCATGAGCACGCTCGATCACCTGACCAGGGGACGGATCGGCTGGAACATCGTCACCGGCTATCTGAACAGCGCCGCGAAGGGCGTCGGCCTCGCCCGGCAGGAGGGCCACGACACGCGCTACGAGATCGCCGAGGACTACATGCAGGTGGTCTACAAGCTGTGGGAGGGGAGCTGGGAGGATGGCGCGGCGCTGCGCGACCGGGCCACGGGGCGCTTCGCCGATCCCGCGCGCGTCCATCGCATCGAGCATGACGGGCCGTACTTCCGGCTCTCCGCCATCCATCTGAGCGAGCCCTCGCCGCAGCGCACGCCCGTGCTGTACCAGGCCGGGGCGTCGAAGCGCGGACGGCGGTTCGCCGCCACCCACGCCGAGTGCGTGTTCATCAACGGTCCGTCCAAGCGGGTGATCGCGCCCATCGTCGCCGATATCCGCAGGCTCGCGGCCGAGGCGGGGCGGGATCCGGCGGAGATCCTGATCTTCACGATGATGACGGTGATCACCGGCACCACCCCGGCGCGGGCGCGGGCCAAGCACGAGGACTACCTCAAATACGTGAGCACCGAGGGGGCGCTCACGCTGATGTCGGGCTGGACCGGTGTGGACTTCTCCCGCCTGGGGCTCGACGAGGTCGTTCGCTTCAACGAGCGCGACGCGATGACTTCGGCGCTGGAGGCGTTCACCATCGGCGATCCCGAGCGGCGCTGGACGGTGCGCGAGATCGCGCTTCATGCCGCGATCGGCGGACGCGGCCCCGTGGTGGTCGGCGATCCGGGCGCGGTGGCGGACGAATTGCAGTCCTGGGTGGCGGAGACCGACGTGGACGGGTTCAATCTCGCCTACGCGGTGACGCCGGAGACGTTCGCGGACTTCGTGGAGCTGGTGGTCCCGGAATTGCAGCGCCGGGGCGCTTACAAAACCGAGTATGCGCCCGGCGCGCTGCGAGAGAAGCTTTACGGGGTCGGCCGCGCGCGCCTGCCGGACAGCCATCCGGCGGCGCGGGTGCGGGTTTAGGGAGACATACGATGGACGCAGCCGAGCTCCGGGCACTGCAGGCCCCGATCAAGCAGCACTACCGCGAGCACCCGGAGGCGGCGCGCATCCCCGCGCGCGCCGAGTGCCGGCTCGACCGCGACGACATCGCCTGCACCGTGCCCACCTCGGCGGGCGAGGTCGCGGCCGGGCTGCACAAGGCGGCGGGCGGGACGGGCGACCTCGCCTGCTCGGCCGACATGCTGCTGGAGGCCTTGGTCGCGTGCGCCGGAACGACGCTTCGCGCCGTCGCGACCGCGATGAGCGTTACCGTGTGGGGCGGGCGAATCATCGCCGAGGGGAGCTGGGACGTGCGCGGCACGCTGGGAATCGATCGCGCGGCCCCGGTCGGCCTGACCGACATCGCGCTTCGCTTCGAGCTGGACACCGATGCCGCGCCCGACAAGCTCGCCCGCATGATCGACACCACCGAGCGGTACTGCGTCATCCTCCAGACTCTGAAGCACCCGCCTTCGGTGACGGTGGCTAGCCCGGCGTGAGGCTGAGGCCGGTCCGCCTCGCCGGCGCCGCCCGGCCGCCCTTCGCGGTGGTGGTCGCCGTCACCGCCGTCGGCACGCTGGGGATGCATCTCATCGTCCCCGCGCTGCCGGCGACGGCGCAGGCGCTCGGCGTGTCCGAATCCGCGATCCAGCTCACCATCACGCTCTATCTGATCGGCCTCGCGGCGGGTCAGCTTCTCTATGGTCCGCTCTCAGACCGGTTCGGGCGGCGGCCGGTGCTGATCGGCGGGCTCGCGCTGTTCACCGCCGCCGGCACGTTGGCCGCGCTCGCGCCCACCGCCGGGACGCTGATCGCCGCGCGCGTGGCTCAGGCGCTGGGTGGATGCGCCGGGATCGTGCTCGGCCGCGCCATC
>DATFDN010000539.1:0-3536 GCA_035252035.1 Acetobacteraceae bacterium
ATGAGGCGGATGGAGGCGACGTTGATTATCGTTTCGGACTTCTCCAGCCTATACTCGTGGTCCTTGCTGAGCTGCCGACTTCGTCCAAGCCAGGCGAGGTTGCGCTCTACGATCCAGATCAGCCCGGTAAGCTTGCCACACACCAGCTTTCAGTGGCGGCCTAAATCGAGCCTGCCGAGCTGATCAATCGGAATTCGTATCAGAAGATCACCGCGAGGCGGTGGCGGCGTTCGCCGAGAAGCGCCCGCTGGTGTTCCGGAGGCGGTGAGAGGCACGCCGGGGCCTTTCTCCCTCCCCCGCGAATGCAGGGGAGAGGGAGTGTCAGCTACCCCGCGACCCAGCGGAACAGGCCAAGATGGCCAAGGTCGTTCCACGTCGCGAACACCATCAGCCCGACCAGCAGCGCCAGCCCGGCGCGGACCCCGTACTCCTGCGCGCGCGGCGGCAGCGGGCGGCCGCGGATCGCCTCGGCGAGGTAGAACAGCAGGTGCCCGCCATCCAGCACCGGGATCGGGAACAGATTGATCAGGCCGAGATTGACCGACAGCACGGCGATGAACGAGACGAAGCTCGCCGCCCCCAGCGCGGCGACCTGGCCCGAGAGTTGCGCGATGCGCAGCGGCCCGCCGATCTCGCCGGCGCTGCCATGCCCGCTCACCATCTGGGCGAGGCCGCGCACCGTCTCCTCGGTCACGCGCCACGTCTCGGCCGCTCCGCCCCAGAGCGCGCCGGGGATCGATTGCTGCCGGTACTCCACCACGCCGCCCTTGATGCCGAGCAGGCCGACCTTGTGGCCGTTCTCCTCCTGCGCGCCCACGGTCACGGAAACCGCTCGCTCGGCCCCATCGCGGCGGACCCGCACGGTCATCGGTGCCCCTGGATGCGCGGCGACGGCGGCCTGCAACTCCTCGAACGTCGTGATCGGCGCGCCGTCGATCGCCACGACCCTGTCCTGCGCGGCCAGCCCGGCCTTGGCCGCCGCCGAGCCGGGGAGCACGTCCGTCACCACGGGCAGCGTCACCGGCCGGCCGAGTATCGCGAACAGGGCGAAGAACAGCACGAAGGTCAGGAAGAAGTTCGCCGCCGGACCCGCGGCCACGACGATCGCGCGCGAAAGGAGCGGCTTCTCCTGGAAGCTGCGTCCGGGGATGCGCTCGGCGCGCCGCTCGGGCGGCATGTCCTCCAGCCGCTCCTGCCCGTGCAGTTTCACATAGCCGCCGAGCGGAATCCAGCCGAGCTTCCAGACCGTGCCCCGCCGGTCCACCCAGCTCGTCAAGGCCCGGCCGAAGCCGATGGAGAACGTCTCCACATGCACGCCACGCCAGCGCGCGGCGAGGTAGTGCCCCAGCTCGTGGATGAACACCAGCACGCCCAGGCAGACCAGGAACGCGACGACGGCGCGGGGGAAGTCAGGGACGGTGTGAAGCACGCGAGCCTTCGCTATGATCGAGGGGACGATCCTATCACGCCGCGCGCGCCGAGGCGATTCGCTCCTGGGCCGCGCGGCGCGCGGCTTGGTCGAGGGCCACGACATCCTCCAGCGTGTCGATGGGCGGAGCGCCCAGCCGGTCAAGCGCCGCCTCAGCGGTCGCGGCGATGTCGAGGAAGCCGATGCGGCGGGCGAGAAATGCTTCAACCGCAACCTCGTTGGCCGCGCTCAGGACGGTCGCCGCCCCGCCGCCCGCGCGCAACGCCTCGCGCGCCAGGCGCAGGGCGGGGAAGCGGACCGGATCGGGCGCCAGGAACTCCAGCCGGGCCACGGCGGCCAGATCGAGGCGGGGCGCGGACGTGGCCAGGCGCTCGGGCCAGGCTAGGGTGTGCGCGATGGGGATGCGCATGTCGGGGGCGCCGAGCTGGGCGAGCACGCTGCCATCCTGGTAGCAGACCATGCCGTGGATGACCGACTGGGGATGCACCAGCACGTCGATCGCCGGCTCTGGCAGATCAAACAGCCGCGCCGCCTCGATCACCTCCAGCCCCTTGTTCATCAGCGTGGCGGAATCGATCGAAATTTTCGCTCCCATCGACCAGACCGGATGCTTCAGCGCCGTTTCCGGCGTCGCGCGGGCCATCTCCTCGACGCTCGCGGTGCGGAACGGGCCGCCCGAGGCGGTCAGGATGATCCGCTCCAAGGCGCCATGGTTCCCGTCGGCCAGTGACTGGAAGATCGCGTTGTGCTCGGAATCGACGGGCAGCAGGCGGGCGCCGGCCTCGCGCACCGCGCGCAGCATCACCTCGCCCGCGCAGACCAGCGCCTCCTTGTTGGCCAGCGCCACGCAGGCACCGCGCTGGATGGCCGCCAGCGTGGAAGCGAGGCCGGCGGCCCCGGTGATCGCCGCCATCGTCCAGTCGGCCGGGCGCGCGGCCGCCTCGACCACCGCCTCCGGCCCGGCGCCGACCTCGATCCCAGTGCCGGCGAGCACCTGACGCAGCGCGCCTCTGCGGGTCGGGTCGCTGACTACGGCAAGCTCGGCGCGGAGTGCCACGGCTTGCTCGGCCAGGCGCGAGACGTTGCGGCCCGCGACCAGGGCGCGGACCCGGAACCGGTCGGGCGCGGCTTGCAGCAGCTCAATGGTCTGGGTGCCGACACTGCCGGTGCTGCCCAGGACCGTGACCCAGCGAGGAGCGTCTGTCATTGCCACAGCACTACCCCACGACCGAGCGCGAGGGATAGGACCGCTGCCACCGGCGCCACGGCCAGCGATGCGTCGAGCCGGTCCAGCAGCCCCCCATGGCCGGGAATGAGCCGCCCGGAATCCTTCATCCCGCAGCGCCGCTTGACCGCGCTCTCGGCCAGGTCGCCCGCCTGCCCAATGACCGAGAAGCCGGCGCCGAGGAGACAGGCGGCTGCCACATTAACTTCTAAAACCAGCAGCTTGGCCGCGCAGACTGAGATTAGGGCTGAGGCCAGCGCGCCGCCCGCCGCGCCCGCCCAGGTCTTGCTTGGCGAGACGCGCGGCGCCAGGCGCGGCCCGCCGATCAGCCGCCCGGCGACATAGGCGCCGATATCGCTGCCCCAGACCACCAGCGCGAGCCCGATCACATTCGCGCGCCCAGCCTCTGGATCGCCGCGCAGCCACAGCAGCGCCGCCGCCCAGAGCGCGATGACGAACACGCCCCCGAGCCTCGATTCGGACCCAAGCGCCCCGGCGCGGCAGAGGCCCATCCATTCGTAGGCGAGACCGAGCGCGAGCGCCGCGATCACCCCGGCGAAGAACGGGCCACCCACCCAGATCGCGCCAAGCGCCACGGGAACCAGGACCAGCGCCGAAGCCACCCGCGCGCGCAGATCCCGCCAGGGACGGCGCGCGGGCGGACCGCTCGCGCGCTCAGCCAGGCCGTCCGCCAAAGCGGCGTTCCCGGCGCGTGTACTCGGCCAGCGCGGCGGCGAAATGCGCCTCGCCGAAATCCGGCCAGAGCACGTCCATGAACAGGAACTCGGCGTAGGCGGCCTGCCAGAGCAGGAAATTCGACAGGCGCTGCTCGCCCGAGGTGCGAATCAGCAGATCAGGGTCGGGTATCCCGGCAGTCGAGAG
>DATFDN010000540.1:0-11407 GCA_035252035.1 Acetobacteraceae bacterium
CCTTTCGGACATGGAGCGCACATGGGCAAGCCGCTTGTGTTCATCGACGGCGAGGCTGGGACGACCGGGCTTGGCATCCGCGAGCGGCTGCGTGCCCTGCGCGCCGTGGAGCTGCGCAGCCTGCCGGATGACCGGCGCAAAGACCCCGGCGCGCGGCGCGAGATCATGGCCGAGGTCGATTTCGTGGTCCTCTGCCTGCCCGATGACGCGGCGCGCGAGTCCGTGGCCCTGGCGGACGGGCTAGGGCACCAAGCACCCCGGCTGCTCGACGCGAGCACCGCGCATCGGGTGCATCCGGACTGGACCTATGGCTTTCCCGAGCTTGCCCCCGGACAGGCCGAGCGCATCGCGACCGCGCGCAAGGTCGCCAATCCGGGCTGCTATCCGACCGGTGCCATCGCCCTGCTCCGCCCGCTGATCGATGCTGGGCTTATGACCCCCGATTACCCGGTGTGCATCAACGCGGTCAGCGGCTACTCCGGCGGCGGCCGGGCCATGATCGAGGCGCATGAGCGCGACGGCGGGCCGCCCTTCGAGCTGTACGCGCTGGGGCTGGCGCACAAGCATGTGCCAGAGGCCCAAGCTTACAGCGGCCTGACGCGGCGGCCGATCTTCGTGCCCTCGGTGGGGCATTTCCGGCAAGGAATGCTGGTGTCCATCCCGCTGCATCTGGACACGCTGCCAGGCAAGCCGTCGGGTGCCGAGCTACGCGCGGCCCTGGAGGCGCGCTATGCCGGGACGGACACGATCCGGGTCGCGCGGCCCGATCCGTCGGGGAAGTTGGAACCGGAGGCGTTGAACGGCAGCAACCGGATGGAGCTGTTCGTGCATGTCAACGAGATGCACCGCCAGGCGGTGCTGCTCGCGCGGCTCGACAATCTAGGCAAGGGAGCTTCGGGCGCGGCGGTGCAGAATCTTTGCCTGATGCTGGGCATTGGGACGGAGGGGTTTGATGGCTGAGTTGCGGATGGGGCGCATCGAGCCGGTGTCCGGACAGGGACCGCTCTATGTGCTCGACGGCATCGCGCCGCGCGTGCATCCCACCGCCTTCGTCGCGCCGACCGCGGCGGTGATCGGCGATGTGGAGATCGGCCCCGAATCGGGCGTGTGGTTCGGCTGCGTGATCCGTGGCGACACCAACCGAATCCGCATCGGCGCGCGCAGCAACATCCAGGACGGCACGATCGTCCATGTGGACGATGCCTCGTCCACCACCATCGGCGACGATGTAACGATTGGCCACGCCGCGATCATTCATGGATGCACGCTGAAGGACCGCGCGTTCGTCGGCATGGGCTCGACCGTGCTGGATCTCGCGGTGATCGAGGAAGAGGGGATGCTCGGCGCGTGCGGGCTGCTCACGCCCGGCAAGGTGATCGGACGGCGCGAGCTATGGACGGGCAGCCCGGCCAAGCTGAAGCGCGTGATGGACGAGGCCGAGCGGCGCGGGTTCGATCGCAACGCGGAGGTCTATCGCGGGCTGGCGGCGCGGTATCGGGCGGGGTTCGGGGTTTAGAGCGGGTCTTGCGCTGACCACGTTGCCGCGTCGTCAAGCCGCCACCTGCATCTCCCCCAAATACGCCTCACGGATCAGCGGGTTCTGCCGCAGCTCCGCTGCCGTGCCCGACAGCACCACCTGCCCGGTTTGCAGCACGTACGCCCGGTGCGCGATCTGCAACGCCATGTTGGCGTTCTGCTCGACCATGAAGATCGTCGTGCCCTGGCGATTGATCTGCTGGATGATCTCGAACGTCTGCTCCACGTAGAGCGGTGACAGGCCCATCGAGGGTTCGTCCATGCACAACAGACGTGGGCGGGCCATGAGCGCACGGCCCATTGCCACCATCTGTTGCTCGCCGCCCGACAACGTGCCGGCGATCTGGTTGCGGCGCTCCTTCACGCGCGGGAACAGCTCGTACACGCGCTCCAGATCCTGGTCGAACTCCGCCCCGCGCTTGCGCAGATAGGCGCCCATCTCCAGGTTCTCGAACACCGTCATGCGCGGGAACAACCGGCGCGCTTCAAGCACCGGGGCGATGCCGCGCTTGACGCGCTCGGCGGTGGACAGGCGCTCGATCGCTGCGCCATCGAAGATCACCGAGCCGCGTGCCGGACGCACCACCCCCATGATGGTCTTCATCGTGGTGGACTTGCCGCAGGCATTGCCGCCCAGAAGGCTCACGATCTCGCCCTTCTCGATCGTGTAGTTGACCTTCTTCAAAACGTGCAGGTCACCGTAGTACGTATCGACGTCCTTGAACTCAAGCAACATGCGCCGCCTCCGCCACGCCACCGGCGTGCGCCGCCTGCGTGTTGCGCCCGAGATAGGCGCGCAGCACCTCCTCGTTGCGCCGCACCTCCTCGGGCCGCCCCTTGGCGATGACCTCACCGTGGTCGAGCACATAAACCGTATCCGCCAAGCTCGTCACCACGTCCAGCTTGTGCTCGATCAGCAGGATCGTCAGGCCGAGCTGCTTGAGCCCCTTGATCTGCTCGGCCAGTTCCAGCGTCTCCGCCGGGTTCATGCCGGCGGTGGGCTCGTCCAACAGCAGCAGCTTCGGGCGGGAGGCGAGCGCGCGGGCGATCTCGGTGCGGCGGCGGTTGGCGTAGGAAAGTCCGTTGACCGCCTGATCGATGCGCGGCACCAGGCGGTTGCCAAAGATCGATAGAATCTCCGTCACCCAGGTGCGCGCCGCGATCTCCTCGCGCCGCGACCACGGCGGATGCAGTACCGCCGCGATCGCGCCGGTGCGCAGGCGCGCGTGCTGGCCAATCAGCACGTTCTGCATGATCGAGAGATTGGGGAACAGCCGGATGTTCTGGAAGGTGCGGGCAATGCCCTTGGTCAGGATGGCGTGGTCGGGAAGGCCGAGAATCTCCTCGCCATGGAAGCGGATGCTGCCGCTGTCGGCGGGAACAAGGCCGGTCATGACGTTGAACAGCGTCGATTTGCCCGACCCGTTCGGGCCGATCACCGCGACAACACCGCCTTGCGGAACCTCAATGCCCACGGCGTTCAACGCGACCAGTCCGCCGAAGCGCACCGTAACGCCCTTGGCGGCAAGTGCGATCTCGCCACTCGGCGTTGTCCCGCCCAAGCCCGAGAGCCTGATCGCGCCTTGGTTGCGCTGCACAGTGGCGTTCTGCTGCTCGTAGGTGAGCGCCGCTGGCGCGCGATATGCCGGGATCAGCCCTTGGCGGCGGAACAGCATCATGAACACCAGGATGAT
The DNA here is from genome assembly GCA_035252035.1 of Acetobacteraceae bacterium. Lineage (GTDB taxonomy): Bacteria > Pseudomonadota > Alphaproteobacteria > Acetobacterales > Acetobacteraceae > DATFDN01. The sequence goes on from DATFDN010000540.1 coordinate 3,231, forward strand.
GCCGAAGATCAGCTCGATCGAGGGCACCAGATCGATATGCGCCAGCCAGGCGTTGCCGATGGCGTTCCCCGCTGCGTTCAGCCAACTGGTTAGGTCTTGCAGCCACCACGATTGGAGCAATTGCAGGAACATCGCGCCCACAACCACGCCCCAGATGCTGCCAATCCCCCCGAAGACGACCATCACCAGGATCATCACCGAGACCGGGAAGCCGAACATATCGGGCGTCGCGGTTTGCAATTTGGCCACGTAAAAAACGCCGGTCATCCCGGCGAAGGCGGCGCCGATGGCGAAGGCCAGCAGCTTGTAGCGGGTCCGATTCACGCCCATAGCGCCGGCCGCGATCTCGTCCTCCCGAATCGCCATCCAAGCGCGGCCCACGCGCGAATCGCGCAGACGCGCGCTGATGAACACCAACAGCGCCACGAGGGCGATGGCAACGTAGTAATAGGGCGTGGCGTTCACGCCGAAGCTGTGGCCGAACACGCTGGGCGCGGCGATGCCGTTCAATCCCGCCGCGCCATTCGTCAAGCCAGAGGCGTTGCGGAACACGATCGGCACGATCTCGCCAAAGCCCAGCGTCACGATGGCCAGGTAGTCGCCGCGCAACCGCAAGGTCGGGGCGCCGAACAGGATGCCGCTGATCGCGGCGATGATCGCCGCCAGCGGCAGCGCCAGCCAGAACGACAGCGTGAAGTGAACGACATCCCCTCCGCTCTCGCCCGCCATTTTGGCGACGAAGCCAAGCGTTTGCAGCGGCAGCCACGCATCGCTCCACGCCGGCTGGAGCTGGAAGGAGTTGAGAATGCCGTATGTGTAGGCACCTATGGCGAAAAACGCGGCGTACCCGAGGTCGAGCAGGCCGGCGAAGCCCACGACGATATTTAGCCCCAGCGCCAGGGTCGCGAAGGCATACGCGTTGGCCAGGGAATCGATGTCAGCGTCATTGTTGTGATAGAGTGGGAACAGCAGCGCGGCGAGCGCGACGATGCCGGTCAGCAGGTGCCGCCGCCATGCCGGCCTGATCCAGGCGGGAAAGGCCACGAACCGGCCGAGCGCGGCCGGTCCGGTGGATGGAATCGCGTTCCTCCAGCTCATCGCCGCGCCCTCACGATTTGGTCGGAGCCAGGCGGCCGAGCAGGCCAGAGGGCCGGAACACCAGCACCGCCACTAGAATGGAAAAGATGATGACATCCGCCCAGGACGCGGCGATGAACTGCCCGCCATAGGATTCGATCAACCCGATCAGGATGCCGCCGATCATGGCGCCGGGCACGTTGCCGATCCCGCCCAGCACGGCGGCGGTGAAGGCCCGCAGCCCAGCGGTGAAGCCGATGATGAAGCTGGTAAAGTTATAATAGAGGCCAAAGATCATTCCGCCCGCGCCGGCCAGCGCCGAGCCGAGGAAGAACGCAGTGAGGATGACGCGGTCCACCTCCACCCCCATCATCCGCGCCGCCTCCGGATCTTGCGCGGTGGCGCGCATCGCCTTGCCGAGCTTGCTCCGTTGCACGAACAGCCAGAGCCCGCCCATGAGCACGACCGCGACGGCCCAGATCAGGAGCTGGCGCAGCTCAACCACCGCGCCGCCCAGATGCCATCGCATCGGGGGAAGCGGATTCGGGAAGTTCTTCGAATCCGCGCCCAGGGTGAGCAGGACGATATTGAACAGGATGTAGGACACCCCGATCGTGGTGATCATCGCGGCCGGCCCTGAGACGTTGCGCAAGGGGCGCAGCGACAGCCGCTCGATCGCCATGCCGAGCACGCCGGAGCCCAGCATGGTGGCAGCGAACGCCGCGACCAGCACGCCGACCAAGGGAAGCCCGGTCAGAATCACGTCCTGACCGGAGAGCCCGAAGGATTGCAACGTCCCCATGGCAATGAACGAGCCGATCATGAAGACATTGAAGTGGGCGAAGTTGATGAGCTCAAGGATGCCGTAGACCAGCGTGAACCCCAGCGCCAGGAGCGCGTACATCGCCCCCAGGCTGAGGCCGTTGATCGCCTGCTGGAGCAGCAGATCGGAGAATGTCATCGTCGCGCGCGATCAGGCGGACGGCGCGACGCCGACGTAGTGGAACTGCGCCTCCATGTCGTCGAGCGGCTTCGAGGGGTCTTTCCTGATCTGGAACACGCTGACGGTGCGGTCCTTGATGTCGCCGTTCTGGTCGAACGCGACCACGCCCTGGATGGTCGGAGTCTGGGAGTTCTGGATGGCCTCGCGGACCGTGCTGTGGTTGACCGGCTTGTGCTCGGCGACCAGGCGCTTCACCGCGTTGATGATCACCAGGCCCGCGTCGTAGGCCGTGATGGCGTAATCGTCCGGCGCCTCGCCGAACTTCGCCTTGAACGCCTTGACGAAGTTTTCCGCCTTGGTGCTGTCGGTCAGGTGCGGCGAGGCGATGGTGACGTACCAGCCCTCCGCCGCCGGGAAGCCGGCCGCGGTCAGCATCTCCGGCGTGTCCATGCCGTCGCCCCCGGCCTTGATGACGTTCGGGATGATGTCATAGGCCTGCTTGGCGAGCTTGACGCCGGCCTGGCCCACGCCGCCGTAGTAGAGCGCGTCGGGGTGGAGCGACTTGATCTTGGTCAGCACCGCCGTGTAGTCGGCCGCCTTCGGGTCGAGCCGGTCGCGGCCCAGAACCTTGATCCCGTCCTTCTCCGCCTGCCGCTGGAACGCATCGGCCATGCCAACCCCATAGGCGCCGCTGTCATCCAGGATGTACACGGTCTTCACATGCAGCTTGTCGGCCAGGAAATTGGCCATGTTCGGGCCTTGGAAGGCGTCGGTCGTCACCGTGCGGAAGTAGATCGGCTTCCCGGCCGGGCGGTATTGCTGCGCGAATTTCGGGTCGGTGATATCGGGATTGGTGGAGGCCGGCGTGATGGTCGCGAGATCGCCCTGGCTCAGGATGGGCGCCATGGCCTTGCCCGAGCCGGACATTTGCGGGCCGATCGCCGCGATCATCTGCTTGTCCGAGACCATCTTGCGGGCGTTGGTCGCCGCCTGGACCGGATCGTACTGGCCTGCCGTGGCGGTGGCATCGTCGAACGACACCACCTCGAAGGTGTAACCGGGCACCGCGTTCGACTTGTTTGCCTCGTCGAAGGCAAGCTGCGCGCCGTCAAGGATCAGCTTGGCGCTGTGCGCGTCGGCGCCGGTCAGCGAGAGATTGACCCCGACCTTTAAGACCTGGTTGGCGGCCCGCGCCGCCCCGGCGGTTCCCATGGCCGCCACAGCGGCGGCAGAGGCGATAAGCTGGGCGGCTGCCCGACGTGTGATCATCCCGAATCCCTTTGTTGCATCGCGGAAGCAAGCCTCGTGCCAGCAGATGCGCGATCGGCTGTGGGGAGGCCTGCATCGGGAGCGATCCATCTCACGAACACGCGTTCGGGAAAAGCCCCTTGATCTTACGAGGTTGCAAGGCGGGCGCGAGCGAGGCGACCCCGCGCGACCGAGCGCGGGGCCAGCCTTCGGGTTGGATGAGGCGAGCGGCCGCCTAAGAGGCGATACGCATGTGGAAGGAGAATCGTTGAGCTATCGACTTATCGCCTTCCCAGGGACGCCAGAGCTTTAGCACGACTTGCGTCGTGCCGGGCGCCCTGGCCGTGAACATCCACGCGGCCATACCGCCCGAGCCGACGGCCTGCGAGGTGTAGGTCGGCTTGCCCTCCCGCGCTTCGACGAGGGCCGGGTCGAGGTCTTCGATCGCCCAGCGATAGCCGGTCGTGGCATTCTCGGGCAGGCTGACCGTGATCGTTTCGCCGGTATGGACATCGACGGTCCGGCCGGCATCCCTTTCGGTCAACAGAAGCATTCGATCGGGCATGGCACCCTGCGTCCATGCGGCCGCCGCAGCCAATATGAGAAGGGTTGCGGCGGCCGCAATGGGCCGAAGCCACTTCATCGTCGCCTGGCCCTGGTTTGCCTCATCAGACGGTCACGCCGTAGCTTTCGTTGAAGAACGCGGCCTGGATATAGGCTTCGCTGACATAGCCGAAACCTTTGTCCCCCCAGGCCGTCCCCCAGCTATTGCGGACGATGAACCGATTCTGGGCCGTGTAGCCGACGACGCAGACGGCATGGCCGCCGCGCACGGTGCCAGACTGGAAGTTATCGATGTTGCCGTGGGTCTTCGTCGCGCTGTCCCAGGAGGCGTCCACCGACAGCCCGACCAGGAGGGGGCCGTGCGTGGCAAGCCAGGTGCGCCACTGGGCCAGATTCTTCTGGAGATTGAAGTAGGACACGACGCGCCGTTTGGCGGCGATGGCGTAGAAGGTGTTCTCGTCGTCCAGGTACATCGTATTTTCGATGTCGAAGGGCAACAGAGCCTCCGGCGCGGCGCCGTATTTCCGCATGACCTCGACCGCCGCCTTGAGGCTGGTTCCGGCCCCCTCGATAAAGGTTTCCGGCCGCGTGGTGATCTCGTCGGTTTCCTTGGACGCCATCCAGCAATAGCGCGGGGATAGCAACTCGGATTGGCCGAGACGGCCGGCCTTGACCATGTGATAGCGGAGGAGGCCGTCAGCCGTCGCCCACCCGACGCATGAGCCCGTGCGCCCTTGATCGCCGATCTTCCACCACGCCGCGCGCAAATCGACGCCCGCCGGCATCGCGGTGGCCGCGGCCAGCGCGCCCGAAGCGACGGCGTGCTCGAAGCGCCAATCGGTTTCGGTGCCGCGGGACGGAACCAAATTGCAGATGCGATGGACCTCGGGGTTTGTCGTGCCACTCATTTACATACTCCTAAGGACATCAAGCGAGAGGGTGTGTCCCGGTGTCATTCCAGGACACACCTGCTCGGACGCGGGATTTGAGAAGGTCCGCATCGGAAGCGCCCGCATGATCAAGCAAGTTGCCAAACAGGCAGCGTGACGCGCGTCACTGCGGATCAGTTGATTCTCTTATAGGATGGTAAGTTTGATCGTTTGATACCAACCACCCTTGGTCCTGGCCGTTGCCATCGTGCCCGCGAAGGGATTGCGCTGCGAAAGTCCGCCCTCTATCGTCATGCCCGCGAAGGCGGGCATCCAGGCCCACAGGCGCCGCGTTCCGTGCGGTCCCCCGGGATTCCCGCTTGCGCGGGAATGACGGCGTAAGGGTCAAAATCCACACGGGCTGGCATGATACGACCGGAACGGCCGCCCTAGCCGATCGCTTGGAGCCGGTCAGCCCTCGCGCAACTCCGGGAAGTCCTCCTCGCGGAACTCGCCCCCCGGCTCCCCCGCCGCCGCGCGGCGCTTCTCCGCCCCCCGCAGCTCGACTCGCCGGATCTTGCCGGAGATGGTCTTGGGCAGTTCGGCGAATTCGATGCGGCGCACCCGCTTGAAGGGCGCCGTCGCCTGGCGGATGTGGCGGAAGATCGCGAGCGCGGTTTGCCGATCGGCGGGCCAGCCTTGCGCGAGCGTGACATACGCCTTCGGGACCGATGTGCGCACCGGGTCGGGCGCGGGCACCACCGCCGCCTCGGCCACAGCGGCGTGCTCGATCAGGATGCTTTCCAGTTCGAATGGGCTGATTCGATAGTCAGCGGCTTTGAACACGTCGTCGGCGCGGCCGATATAGGTGTAATAGCCGTCGGTATCCCGCGAGGCGACATCGCCCGTCCGGTACACGTCCTCCGTCATCGGCGGGATGGTGCCGTCGTCGCGCTGGTAGCCGAGCATGAGGCCCGTCGGGGCGGGGTCGAGCGCGATGCAGATCTCGCCATCGGCGGCATCTTGGTCATCCACATCAAGAAGGCGAATGCGGAAGCCCGGCATCGGCTTGCCCATCGAGCCCAGCCTCACCGGGAGGCCGGGCGGATTGCCGATCTGCGTCGTGGTCTCGGTCTGGCCGTAGAAGTCGCGCACGGTCAGACCCCAGACCTCCCGCACATGCTCGATCACCTCGGGATTGAGCGGCTCCCCGGCCGAGCAGACCTCGCGCAGGTTGGTCTTGATCGCCGCCATGTCCTCTTGGACAAACATCCGCCAGACAGTCGGAGGCGCGCAGAGTGTCGTGACCTCATTCCGCGCGATTTCCTCCAACATCGGGCGGGCTTGAAAGCGCGGCTGGTTGGCGATGAACACGGTTGCCCCCGCGTTCCAGGGCGCGAACACGCAGGAGTAGGCGTGCTTCGCCCAGCCGGGCGAGGAGATGTTCAGGTGCATGTCGCCTGGTTGCAGGCCGAGCACGTACATCGTGCTCAAGTGGCCGACCGGGTAGCTCTGCTGGCTGTGCTGGACGAGCTTGGGCTTCGCTGTGGTGCCAGAGGTGAAGTACAGCAGAAGCGGATCGGTCGCCCTTGTCTCGCCTTCGGGCGTGAAGGAGGCGGACGCGTCCAGCAGCGCATCATAGCTGTGCCAGCCGGGTGCTTCGCCGACGCAGATCAAGGTAAGCCCCTGCGCGATGCCCTCGAACTTCGCGGCCTCAGCCGGTCCGGCCACCACATGCCGCACCCGCCCGCGCGCGAACCGATCGAGCAGGTCGGCCTGGGTCAGCAGCGTGCTCGCCGGGATGACCACCGCGCCCAGCTTCATCGCCGCCAGCATCGTCTCCCAGAGAGGGACGACGTTGCCGAGCATCAGCAGGATGCGGTCGCCGCGTTGTACGCCCAGGGCGCGCAGCCCGTTGGCCAGGCGGTTGGAGCGTTCCGAGAGTTCGGCGAACGTGAGTTGCGCGGCGCCGTCGCCGACAATCTTCAGCGCGATACGCTCGGCGGCATCGCCACGCGCCAGCTCGGCGTCGAACCAATCGAGCGCCCAATTGAAGCGGTCGAGCGCCGGCCAGCGGAAGTCCTGGTAGGCGGTCTCGTAGTCCGTCCGGTGCGTCAGCAGGAAGTCGCGTGCCGCCTTGAACGCCTGTCCAGACATGGTCCCTCTCTGCTCCTTTCTCCCTCTCCCGCGTGCGGGAGAGGGTTGGGGTGAGGGCCTTGCAATGGCCGGCGGTCTGCCCCCTCACCCCAACCCTCTCCCCCCCGCAAACGCGGGTGGAGAGGGGGTTTATTGATGGCCGTCGCGCGTCTGTCCTGCCATCCACCGAAAGATCACCGAAAAATCCTTCCCGCCCAAGCCAGCTTCCACTGCCTTCTGGTACAACGCGAGCGCGTGGGTGCCGAGCGGTGTGGGCGAGCCGGTCGCCTCTGCCGCCGCCTGGGCCAGTCCCACGTCCTTGACCATCAACGCGGTCGCGAAGCCTGGCGCGTAGTCGCGGTTGGAAGGCGCGGCCGGCACGCAGCCAGGGGCGGGGCAGTAGCTGGTCAGCGCCCAGGACTGGCCGGAGGAGGTGCTGATGATCGCGAACAGCTTCTCCCAGTCCACGCCGAGCTTGCGCCCGAGCAGGAACGCCTCGGACACGCCCACCATGTTGATGGCGAGCATCATGTTGTTGCAGATCTTGGCTGCCTGTCCGGTGCCCGGCCCGCCGACATGGACGATGGTGCGCCCCATCGCCTTCAGCACCGCCTCGCCGCGCGCGAACGCCGCCTCGGCGCCGCCGACCATGAAGGTGAGCGTCCCCGCCGCCGCACCTGCCGTGCCGCCCGAAACCGGGGCGTCGAGCATGTCGAGCCCCGCCGCGCGCGCCGCCTCCTCGACGGCGCGGGCGCTGTCCACGTCGATGGTCGAGCAGTCGATCAGCAGCGGCTTGGCGCCGGACGCGCCCACCGCCTCGATCAGCCCGCCCTGATGGAGCCAGACTTGGCGCACATGCTCGCCCGCCGGCAGCATGGTGATGACGAAGGCGGCGCCGCGCGCCGCCTCGGCCGCGCTGGGCGCGGTTTGGCCCCCAGCGGCATTCAGCGCGTTCAGCGCTTCCCGGCTGAGGTCGAAGCCCGCCACCTCATGTCCGGCCTTCACCAGATTGGCGGCCATCGGGCCACCCATGTTGCCGAGACCGATGAAGCCGATCCGCGCCATGGTCAGAGCACCTCGAACAGCTCGTACACCGGACCCTCCGGCGGGCGCTCTCCGGTGCCGATGGCCCAGACGCGGTTCAGCCAATCGTATTGGGAGGCGGCCGTCTCGAAGCTGCCGACGGTGCGGAAGTAGTACTGGGCGGGATCGGTTGCCTCGCCCCGTGCCATCCGGTCCATCACGTCCTTCGGCCCATGCCGCAGTCCGCGATAGGTCAGGCCGATCAGCGCGTTGTCCTCGGTTTGCAGCGCCAAGCGCACATCCAGCGCCATCACCCC
>DATFDN010000541.1:0-8647 GCA_035252035.1 Acetobacteraceae bacterium
CGGTGCGCCATTTTACGTGATGGAGCATATCGAGGGCCGTGTCCTCACCGATGACCTTCCGGCGGTGTTCGCGCCCGAACGCGAGCGGCGGCGCATCGGCGAGGAAGTCGTGGATGCGCTCGTCGCGCTGCACGCCGTGGACGTGAACGCCGTGGGGCTCGGCAATTTTGGCCGTCCGAAAGGCTTCCTTGAGCGTCTGTTGGCCCGAGGCGTGCGGATGTGGGAGACGGTGCGGACGCGGGATCTGCCCGCCTTCGACGCCGTGGAGCGGTGGTTGCAGGCGAACCTTCCCGAGTCGGCGCCTGCTGGCATCGTTCACGGGGACTACCGGCTCGGCAATGTCATGTTCGCGCCCGATGCGCCCGCGCGCCTGATCGCCATCCTGGACTGGGAGATGGCGACGCTCGGCGACCCGCTGGCGGATGTCGGATGGCTCGCGGCGTTTTGGGTGCAGCCCGACGATCCGCCGCTCAAGATGTTCGAGTTGGCCGACGTGCTGCGCCTCGGCGGCTTCGGCACCCGCGCCGATCTAGTCGGCCGGTACGCGGACGCGAGCGGCCGTTCCACGGCGCATGTGCGCTTCTATGAAGTGCTCGCGTTGTGGCGGCTCGCGGCGATGATGGAGGGCAATTACCGCAGGGCGGTCAGCGGATCTATCGACAACTCCTATCTTCGCGGTTTCGGCACCGGCGTTGTCGAGCTGACGGAGCGTGCCGCCCAGCTTGCCGGGGTCCGGGCATGATCCATCGCGGAGGAACAGCGATGTACACCAAGATCTGTTACGATGTCGAAGACAGCGCGGCTGTCATCACCCTCGACCGGCCCGATGACCTGAACACGATCGTTCCGCCGATGCTGGAGGAGTTGGAGGCGGCCGTCGGCCAGGCCATTCGCGACAGGGAGGTGAAGGTCGTCATCTTGCAAGGGGCGGGCCGCTCGTTCTGCGCCGGATTCAACTTTTCGGGCGGCTTCACCCATTGGGATGATGTCATCGCGACAGGCGGGGAATGGAATGCCGGGCGCGACCTCATCATGGTCACGTCCCAGGAACTCGGCTGGGTGCCGCGCTTCATGTCGCTGTGGCGGAGTCCGAAGCCCGTCATCGCGCAGGTGCATGGCTGGTGCGTGGGCGGCGGCAGCGAGATGGCACTGTGCGCCGATATCGTGATCGCCTCGGAAGACGCCCGGATCGGCACGCCCTATTCGCGCATGTGGGGATGCCACCACGCGGGCATGTGGGTCTATCGCCTGGGGCTGGCGAAGGCGAAGGAGCTCGCGCTGCTCGGAACGCCGGTCTCCGGCCGGGAGGCGGCGGAGATCGGGCTCATCAACCGCGCCGTGCCGTTCGGTAGGTTGCAAGAGGAGGTTCGCAAGGTCGCCGGTCAGCTCGCCTCGATCCCGAGTTCCCAGCTCGCCGCCATGAAGCTCGTTGTCAACCAGGCTTATGACAACATGGGGCTGTCCTCGACACAGCTCCTAGGATCGGTGATGGACAGCATGATGCGCAACACGCCGGAGGCGCGCGCTTTCATCGCCAGGGCCGCCGCCGAAGGTGTCTGCGCCGCCGTCGCCGAACGCGACGGGCCGTTTGGGGACTACAGCCAAGGCACATCGTCGGACAAGCCCGACCCACGCAATATCGTGTATGCTGGGTCACTGCTGAACAAGGGCCCCTGATCGGTCTGAAGGAGGGAAGGAAGCGCGTCATGCAATCGACCATGATGGCCGTGCCGCTGTTGATCAACAGCCTGATCCCGCGTGCCGTGCGGCTTTTCCCGGATCGGGAGATCGTCTCCCGACTTTCCGACAAGAGCCTGCGCCGCCATAGCTACCGGGACTTCGCGCGCCGCGTCCATGCGCTTGCCTCGGCGCTGCGGACGCTCGGCGTGCGGCCGGGGGATCGTGTGGCGACGCTGTGCTGGAACCATCATGTTCATCTCGAATGCTATTTTGGCATCCCGCTGTGCGGCGCGGTCCTGCACACGCTCAACCTTCGATTGTTTGCAGAGGAAATTGGCTGGATCGCAGACGATGGAGATGACACAGTCTTGATCGTGGACAATATCCTTCAACCGCTCTTCTCAAGCCTGCCCAACTCATCCCGGTTCAAGCACGTAATCTGGTTCGATTTCGACGGGACGGGCAGCCCTGGCGATCTTGACTACGAGACGTTCATCGGGCCGCATCTCGGCCAGACTTTCGAGCCACCTCCGCATCACGAGGATGATGCGATCCTTCTCTGCTACACGTCTGGCACCACAGGCCGGCCCAAGGGCGTGGCGTACTCGCATCGCTCGGCCATGTTGCACTCGCTCGCGGTAAGCCTTCCCGACGGCCTCGGCCTGCGCAACGAGGATGCCATCCTCCCCGTCACACCGATGTTTCATGCCGCGTGCTGGGGCACGCCCTATGCCGGGGTCATGGTGGGTGCGAAATTCATCTTCCCCGGCCCGCATCTCCATGCCGAGGATCTGCTCGATCTGATGCAAGAGGAGCGGCCGAGCTTCGCGCTTGGCGTTCCGACCATATGGCTGTCGGTCCTGCAAGCGATCGAACGCGATCCGAGCCGCGCTTCCTTGCTGGCGGGATTGCGGACCTTCACCGGCGGCTCGGCCCCGCCTCCCAGTCTGATACGTGCCTTCCGCGAGCGGGGGGCGTCTGTCATGCAGGCGTGGGGCATGACAGAAACCTCGCCGATCTGCACGATCAGCTACGTCAAATCGGAAAGGCGGCACGCCCCCAAGGAGGAACAGATCCGAGTCAATACACTGGCCGGCGTCCCCGTACCGCTCGTCGAGCTGCGGCTCATGGGGGAGTCAGGGGAGTGCCCCGCGGATGGCGTCAGCGCGGGCGAGGTTCAGGCGCGTGGACCCTTTATCACGGGTTCCTATTTCGGCCGCGGCTACGATCCGGCGACGCACACCGAGGATGGCTGGCTGAGGACCGGCGATGTCGCCGTGATGGAGCCCGACGGATATCTGAAGCTGGTCGATCGAACGAAGGATCTCATCAAGAGCGGCGGGGAATGGATCAGTTCCGTCGATCTGGAGAATGCGTTGATGGCACATCCCGCCGTGGCGGAGGCGGCCGTGATCGCCATTGCCCATCCGGTCTGGGGAGAACGGCCCTTGGCTTGCGTCGTCCGCAAGCCTGGCGAAGCCGTCACGGCCGATACGCTGGACGAGCATCTGCGGACCAGATTCGCGAAATGGCAGCTTCCAGAGCGATTTGAGTTCCTTGAGGCCATCCCACGCACCTCGACCGGAAAATTCTCGAAGAGTCGGCTTCGTGAGCTGTATGCGCGCTGAGGCGAACGGATGGAGTGTCCACAATGCGAATCCGGGACTTCGACGAGTATCCGTTCCATCAGAATCCAACCCCCTTCGACATTCCAGCGACCTCTGACGTTCACTTTAACGACGGTTATTTTTGCAGCGCATTCGCGCAGGATTGGTATGTCGTCGCGGGAATCCGGCTTCATCCCAACATGAACGTCATGGACGGATTCGCCGGCCTGGCGCGCGGGGGGGAACAGCGTGTGCTTCGCGCCTCCCGCGCATTGCGGCCCCGGTCGCACGACCTCGAAGTTGGGCCACTACGGATCGAGATAAGACGCCCATTGCGCGAGGTTCTGATCACCCTTGCCGACAACGAGGGCGGCTTTCATTTCGAATTGGCCTTCGAGGCGATCGCCCCTCCGTTCCTGGAGGAGCCGTACCAGTTCCGGAAATACGGCCACCTGATCCACGATCTCGTCCGCTACACCCAGGTCTGCCGGGCGACAGGGTCGGTTTTCTGTGATGGGCGAACCATCGCTGCCGAGCGTTGGCACGCGATCCGGGACCACTCATGGGGAATCCGGTTGGGCATGGGACCGCCCACGCCGCATGGCGGGATCGAGCGCGACGAATCCGAGATCGACCGCCGGCGCTTCCGGCTTTGGGTGCCGTTTGAAGTGCAGGGACATTCCGGTTTCTTCAACACGCATGAGGCCGAAGACGGCACGCCGCTCGATTTCGAAGGCCGCCTCGACTTCCCGGACGGAACCCAGGTGAAGCTGGTGGCCGTCCGCCATCATCTTGAATACGCGCCGGGAACCAAGAACGTCATCGGCGGCACATTCGCGCTGCTGGATTCCACTGGCGCCTGGCGCGAGTACCAAATCAAGGCCGCGGGAACCCCGGCCGATGTCCAAGGCTTGGGCTATTACGGCGGCTGGCGCGATGGCGGCAGCGCCGGTGTTTATCGCGGAGCTGGTCCCGTCGTCGAAGTCGATCGCTACCCCTCCGCCGCTGCGCTTGGCCGGACGGGGTTGCTGTCGCTTCCCGAAGCCAAGCGGCTCGGGCCGACCGAGTTCCCGTGCTTCCTTGTTGGGCCGGACGGCGCGAACGGGATGGCGCATGTCGAGCAGCACATTTTCGGCGCTTACAAGCCGTACGGGTTCCAGTGAGGAAGCTGATCGCGTCCACTTCAGAGGGTAGGGCGGGAAAGCGCAGCGCATCCTGTTCGAGCTCGTCAATCCAGCCGCCGTCCACCCGCCGCCGCAGCACCTCGGCCGCGATCCTGCCGCTGTCCAGCACGAGAATTTCCTGCACGCTGGGAATACTGATGTAGGCCCAGACGTTGGACCAGGTCTTCGCCTGATTGCTGGGCGAGAGGATTTCAACCAGCAGCATCGGGTCGGGTAGTGTGGCCTGCCCGGGAACCAAGGGCGAGCGGGTGACGCCTAGGTCAGGAATCCGGACATTGTGGGCCGACAGCAAGTACGGGACCACGCCGGGATTGGCCAGCGCCTCGCAGCCGGGGCGGTGCTCCCGCAGATGGTTGCGGATCAGGCTCCCTAGCTCGTTCTGAAGGAAGGCGTGGATCGTGCTTGCCGGCGCCCTCGCCCGCGGCTCGCCGTCCACGAGTTCGTAGCGAAAGCCGTCACCCGGTTCCCATTGGAGGAACTCGGGCACCGCCATGCGCATTGGGCGTTTTGCGAGTGCAACCATGCGGAACTTCTAGCACATCCCTACCCCTCGCGCACGTCTGGCGCAGGGCTCCTGGCCGGACTACCGTTCGTCCATCCTATTCTGTCACTCAGCCGGAGGAGGGAATCTTGGCCGCTCGTTTCGAGCTTGAAGGCAAGCACGCGCTGGTCACTGGCGCCTCGAGCGGGCTCGGCCAGCACTTCGCGGGCTTTCTCGCGGCAGCCGGCGCCAAAGTAACGCTTGCGGCCCGGCGCGAGGGGGCGTTGCTCCAACACGTTGACGACATACGCGCGAAAAGCGGGCAGGCGCAGAGCGTCGTCATGGATGTGACCGATGCTGGCAGCATCAAGGATGGCCTGGAGCGCGCGGAGGGCGGGTTCGGCCCCGTCACGATCCTCGTCAACAACGCCGGCGTGACGGTGACGCGCGCGGCGCTTGAGCTCGACGAGGCCACGTGGGATCAGGTGATCGACACCAACCTCAAGGGCGTCTGGCTCGCGGCGCAGGCGGCGGCCCGGCGCATGGTCCGCCACGGCACCGGCGGCAGTATCATCAACATCGCCTCCATCCTTGGCCTGCGCGTCGCTGGCGGCGTCGCGCCCTACGCGATCTCGAAAGCTGGCGTGGTGCAGATGACGAAGGCGCTTGCCCTCGAGTGGGCTCGCCACGGGATACGGGTCAACGCCCTGGCGCCCGGCTATGTTGAAACGGAGCTGAATCGCGAATTCTTCGCGAGCGATGCGGGGAAGGCGCTCATCCGGCGCATCCCGCAGCGGCGGCTCGGGGAGGCGCGGGAGCTTGAAGGTCCGCTGCTGCTGCTGGCCTCGGACGCCAGCTCCTACATGAGTGGCAGCGTGATCGCGGTCGATGGCGGGCATCTGGTCTCCGGCCTCTGATTCGTTGACCACTCCGTCTGGAGGGCACCCGATGGCGGATACGCAGTCCCAGTTGCGGCGAACCAGCCGCTCCCTCGATCGGGCGCTGTCGATCGCGGATCTCCGGCTGCTGGCGAGGCGCCAACTTCCCCGCGCGGTGTTCGACTTCATTGATGGCGGGGCCGGCGACGAAGTCACGCTCAGGGACAACGAGGCGGCGTTCCAGGATTGGATGCTCCTGCCGCGCGCCGCGGTTGATGTGAGCCATCGCTCGTTGGGAACCACCATTGCCGGCGCTCCGTCCGAGTTGCCTCTCATGCTCGCGCCGACCGGCCTCGCCGGATTCTACTGGCCGTCTGGCGAGATCGAGGCGGCGCGTGCCGCCGCTGCCGCCGGCATTCCGTTCTGCCTTTCGACCAACTCCGTCGCCTCCATCGAGACGGTCGCCACGGCGGTGCCGGACGGAGAGAGGTGGTTTCAGCTCTACTTCCTGAAGGACCGCGACTGGATGCGCTCACTCCTCCGGCGGGCCAAGGACGCGGGCTACCGCGTCCTTTGCATCACGGTCGATCTCCCGGTCCAGGGGCGCCGCGAGCGCGACGTGCGCAACGGCTTCACCGTGCCGCTGCGTCCTCGCGCCGCGACCATTCTCGACGTTGCGCGCCGTCCGCGCTGGTTGACCGGCGTTCTGCTGTCTTCCCCCCGCTTCGGCAATTTCGAGATGTCCGGCGCGGCATTCACCTCAGTCGCACAACATGTCGCCTCGCTCTTTGACCCGTCCGCCTCCTGGGACGATGTGGCCCGCGTCCGCGACTCGTGGCCGGGACCAGTCGTGATCAAAGGAGTGCTTCACCCAGACGACGCCCATAAAGCGGTCGAACTTGGCGCCCATGCTGTCATGGTATCCAATCACGGCGGCCGGCAACTCGATCACGTTCCCGCGCCGATCTCCGTCCTGCCCGAGATCGTGGAGGCCGTGGGCGGGCGGATCGAGGTGGTCCTCGATGGCGGCGTGCGGCGCGGGACCGACATCCTCAAAGCGCTCGCGCTCGGCGCCTCGTCATGCAGCATCGGACGGCCATTCCTATGGGGCCTGGCCGCCGCCGGCCGCGACGGGGTCAGCCGAGCCATCGCGATCCTGCGGGACGAACTCGACAACGCCATGGTCCTGCTGGGAACCCCTCGGATCGAGAACGTATCGGCCAGTTTCGTCCGATCTCGCCGTGCCATGGCAAGTGGGACATTGCCAATTCATCCGCGTCCGGCGTGAGAATGCTCCGCCCATTGCGCCTGCTCATCGGCAAGCGATGCGCCGATCGCGACGGCATCCACCCAGACCGTGACAAGGTCATAGCCCTTGCCGGCCATTTTGGCGGCGTAGCGCGTGCTGCCAGCATGGACGGCGCAGCGCTTGCCCACGGCCTTGCAGGCTGCCGAGACGCGCTCCAGCGCGGCGGCGATCTGGGGTTCGTCCCGGTCTTGGCCGGGTCCGATCCCGAGCGAAATGCCAAGATCGCCCGGCCCGACGAAGAGTCCATCCAGCCCGTCCACCGCCGCTATTTGCTCGCAGGCGCCGAGCGCGCGTTCGGTTTCGATCATCGCGAACAAGACCTGCTGCTCCGCAAGCGCGAACGCGTCCACGCCCTGGTCGAGACCAGCCCGTGTCGGTCCGTGGGATCGCCGTCCCTTCGGCGGGTAGCGGCACGCCGCGACGAGTTGCTCCGCCTCAGCCGCGTTCTCGACCATTGGCGCGATCAGCCCGGCCGCGCCCCCATCGAGCAAAAATCCGATCAGCGCCGCGTCATGGCCGGGCAGGCGGATCAGCGCCGCCTTGCCACGCAGGCCAATGACGCGGATGCATTCGATGGCGCTGCGGGTTTCGAAGAGGCCATGCTGCATGTCGAGCGTGATCGCCTCCACCGCGGCGCGTGCCGCGATGAACTCGGCGAGATATGTGTCGGGAATGGTTATCCACGCGTTCCGCGCCGGTTTGGATGCACGCCAGGCGGCATGGATTGGCTGCGCCGATCCAACCTGAAGCGATTGCGCCGAATTGTTGCGGGACTCTGGCATTGTCCGGTGGTCCTCGGTTGAAAGACGAACAGTGTCCACGGATCGTCATTGTGGCAAGTCACCAGCCTGAACCAACCGGATAACCGCTGAGGACCAATGTCATGCCAGCAACGATCGGCTTCATAGGGCTTGGCGCCATGGGCTTGCCGATGGCGCGCAATCTCGTCGCCCGCGGCTTCACGGTTGCTGGCTTTGACGTGCGCGCGGCGGCCATGGAGTCGCTCGCCGGGGCGGGCGGCGTGCGGGCCGGCTCCGCGAGGGAGGCGTCGCGCGGCGCGGATTTCCTCCTGCTGATGGTTGTCAATGCCGCGCAGGCGGAGCAGGTTCTGTTCGTGGACGGCGCACTTGAGGCGCTCGCGCCAGGCGGCATCGTCGTGCTCATGGCGACGTGCCCACCTGGCGCCGTGGAAGCTTTGGCCGCGCGCGTGCTGGAGTGGGGGCGCCGATTCGTGGACGCGCCGGTTTCGGGCGGGGTCGTTGGCGCCACCGGCGCGACGCTCACGATCATGGTGGCCGCGTCGCATGAGACATTCGGCGCCGCCAAGCCGCTGTTGGATGTCCTTGGGAACAAGGTCTTCCATGTCGGCGAGCGTCCCGGCCAGGGCGCGGTGGTCAAGACCGTCAACCAGTTGCTCTGCGGAGTGCATATCGCCGCTGTCGCCGAGGCGTTCTCGCTGGCCGCGAAGCTCGGCGTCGATCTCAAGGTTCTTCTGGAAATCCTCGGCG
>DATFDN010000542.1:0-5009 GCA_035252035.1 Acetobacteraceae bacterium
GCCGCGCGCCGTCATCGCCGAGAGCCTGAGCGAGAAGGTGCTGCATGGCTGGTTGCAGAACCGGCATCAGACGCTGTACCCGCTGACGGTGAATCTCCGCGCGCTCCAGCCGTCCCATGCGATCCTGCTGGCGCAGGTCACGGCGGTGGCCCTCCTCGCGGGCACCGAGGCGCCGGAGGCGGAGGATGTCGAGGCGGTTTCATCCTGGCTCGGCACAGTGGGCGGCGATGGGGCCACAGATGCGGCGCTGCGGGCGGCGTTGCGGGCGCCCCCCGCCTTGAGCGTGCTGCTGCATGACGTCCAGCAGGCGAACCTAACCGCCTATGCCTATGTGGTCGCGCTCGTCGCCGGAGTGTCGCGCGATCCGGCGGGGGCGCTGTTCCTCGACTACCTGGCGGCGCGGCTTGGCCTGCCCACGAACGTGGCGCGCAGCGCCAACCGGCGGTACCGGCGGTGATGGGCGCCAAGGCGCTCGCCACGCGGACTTCGGATGCGACGATGTGATCCGAAACCGCCCCAGCGTGGCTCAGACAGGATCAGGAACCAGCCTCCGCGCCGGCTCGGCATGGCTGAGCAGGGCGTTCAGCACGCCGTTGAGTTCGGTCCGCAACCGGGCGATCTCCCGGTCATCGAGTTCGAGCTGGCGCACGATGTCGCAGCGCACCTCCAGCGCGGCGTCCCGCAGCCCGTGCGCCCGCGGCGTCAGCGCGATCTCGACCTCGCGCTCGTCGCGCGTGCGGCGGTGCCGTTTCACCAGTCCCGCGGCCTCCATGCGCTTGAGCAACGGGGTGAGCGTGCCCGAATCAAGCATCAACGCGCGGCCCAGCTCCGAGACGGTCTGGCAATCTTTCTCCCACAGCGCCATCAGCACCAGGTATTGCGGGTAGGTGACGCCAAGCTCGGCGAGGAGCGGGCGATAGGCGCGGATGATCGCATTGGCCGCGGCATAGAGGCCGAAACAAAGCTGATTGTCGAGCAGCAACGGAGCGTAGCGGTCCGGCGCCTCGTCATGATCGCTCATGCTCCTCTCCGACCATCCATCAAATTGCCTACTACAATAGTCTTGCACGCGAGGGTATCACTTTTCAACCTCGGGTTCCCGTCCTGAAACGCCGGGGATCGATGGCCGCGACAATGGGCGTGGCCGGACCTGGATCGCGCCCGGCGACCAAATCCGCAAGCAGCCGCGCGGCGGCGGGCGCGGTCTGGATGCCATAGCCGCCCTGCCCCACGCACCAGAAAAATCCTGGTGCCGCTCCATCCCAGCCAATCGCGAGGCTTCCGTCCGGGGTGAAGGTGCGCAGGCCCGCCCAGCTCCGCTCCACCCGCTGGACCGTGATCGCGAGCGCCCGCTGCATCCGGTCCACCGCCAGGGCGATGTCCAGCTCGTCCGGCCGCACGTCGTGCGCGCGCATCGGCGTCTGATCGGCGGGCGAGACCATCAGGCGCGTGCGCGCCTCCGGCCTCGCGTACCAGGTCTCGCCCACATCGAGGACCATCGGCCAGTCCGCCACCCGCCATGGCGCGGGATCGATGACAAGGCCGGTCCGGCGGCGGGGCGTCAGGCGCAGCGGCTCCACCCCGGCGATCATCGCCACCTCGTCTCCCCAGGCGCCGGCGGCGTTCACAACGATGGGCGCCGCGAGGACATCTCCCGTTCCAGCGGCGACGCGCCACATCAATTCGTGTCGATCGATACGGTCGGCACGCCGCCGCGTCAAAAGCGTGCCGCCACGCTGGCGGAACTGGCGCAGGAAGCCTTGCAGGATCGCCGCCACGTCCAGGTCGAAGCCCTCCTCCTCCACCGCCGCGGCCGCCGCGTGGCCGGGGCGCAGCGCCGGCACGAGGCGCCGCGCCTCGGTGGGGGAGACCTCGCGCAGCCCTGGGTTCTCGGCCAAGGCGCGGGCGAGATCCGGCCGCTGCGCCTCGGTGGCCAGGAACAGGGTCGGGCGCCGGCGCAGCAGCGGCGCCTCGGCGAACCGCTCCGGAGGCGCCTCGAAGAAGCCGCGCGACAGCGCCGTGAGCAGCCGCACGTCCGGCGGCCCATAGTGCCGCTCCCAGCGCGCGGCCGAGCGGCCCGTCGTGTGATATCCGGCGTGCTCCTCCGCCTCGATCAGCGCCACGCGACGATCCTCGGCCAGCGCGGCGGCGGCGCTGGCCCCGGCGATGCCGGCGCCGATGACCAGGGCATCGAAATGGGCGGTCTCCATGGCGGGCTCCCAGGCCATCGCCCGTTTACCAGGCGTTTGCGGTTTGTGTCCAAACTCGGCCCGCTATGGATCATTCTTGAGGGGAAGCATGCTGCACGGGTGCATCGCTCGCCGCTGGACCGCCCGGCGATGAAGGGCGTGATCTTCAACCTGCTGGAAGAGGTTGTCAGCCAACACCATGGCGAGGCGGCATGGGACGAGGTGCTGGACCGCGCCGAGCTGGCCGGCTCGTACACGACACTCGGCAATTACCCGCACACCGAGCTGCTGAAGCTGGTCGAGAGCGCCGCCGATGTGCTTGGCCTGCCCCGCGCAGAGGTGCTGCGCTGGTCCGGACGCGCGGCGATCCCGGTGCTGGTCCGCCACTTCCCGGCATTCTTCGACGCGCATCGCTGCACCCGCGACTTCCTCCTGAGCGTGAACGGCATCATTCACCCGGAGGTGATGAAGCTCTATCCGGGTTCCCGCTGTCCGCACTTCGATGTCAGAGATGAATCCGATGGCGCGCTGTTGCTCGGCTACGCCTCGCCCCGTCGGCTCTGCATGCTGGCGCACGGCTTCGTTGAGGGAGCGGCGGATCACTACCGCCAGGTGCCCTCGGTCGAGCATCTGGCCTGCATGGACCGTGGGGCGCACGCCTGCCTGATGCGGGTCGCGGTCTCCTGACCGTGTCGGGCGCGGCGCAACTCGCCCCACCCGGACCGGCGCCCGGCACGGAGGTGGCACGGCTGCTTCGGCGGCTGGAACGCGAGCGCCAGGCGCGCCGCGAGGCCGAGGCGATCGCGGAATCCGGGTTGCGGCGCCTCTATGAACAGCAGCAACGCGCGCAGCTCCTGGAGGGGATCGCGACCGCAGCCAACGAGAGCGATTCCCTGCGCGACGCACTGCAACTCGCGCTGACCCTGATCTGCCAGGCCACGGGCTGGCCCGTGGGTCATGCCTGCCTCGTGCAGCCCTCTGCCGCGGGGCCGCTGATGCGGTCGAGCGGGCTATGGCACCTTGCCGACCGGCCGGGGTTGGCGGCGTTCGCCGATGCTACGCGGCATATCGCCTTCCCGATGGGAATTGGCTTGCCGGGCCGCGTTCTCGCCAGCGGCCGCCCACTGTGGATCACGGATCTCCTGAAGGAGGAAAATTTCCCCCGGCGCGTGGAGGCCGGTCGGTGCGGACTGCGCGCCGCGTACGGCTTTCCCGTGCTGGTACGCTCGGAAACCGCGGCCGTGCTGGAGTTCTACAATGATCGCGCGGCGGAGCCACAACCGGAGCTGTTGCAGATCATGGCGCAGATCGGGATGCAGCTCGGCCGTGTGGTGGAACGCGAGCGCGCGCGGGAAGTCTTGCAGCACGATGCCTCCCATGACGCGCTGACCAAGCTTCCCAACCGGGCGCTGTTCCTGGACCGGCTGGCGCAGGCCATCGCCGCGCGGCGGCGCGATCCGGGCGCGGACTTGGCGGTGCTGTTCATCGACCTCGACTGCTTCAAGTTTGTCAATGACAGCCTCGGCCATCTGGTCGGCGACGATCTGCTGATCCAGGTGGCGGCGCGCTTGCGCGCCGCGCTGCGCAGCGAGGACACACTGGCACGCTGCGCGGTGCCGGAGAGGAACACCGAACCCGTCTCTGCGGACACCCTGGCCCGCCTTGGCGGGGACGAGTTCACCATCCTGCTGTCGCGCATCCGCCATCCGAGCGACGCGGTGCGGATCGCGAACCGCCTGCAAGAGTCGCTCCGCGCACCATTTCACATTGCCGGCAGGGATATCTACACCAGCGCCAGCATCGGCATCGCAACCGGCGGCGGAGCCGCCTCGGCGGCCGACCTCCTGCGCGACGCCGATCTCGCGATGTATCGCGCGAAGACGCTTGGCAAGGCGCGGTGCGCCCTGTTCGACAGCGCCATGCACGAAGCCGCCGCGCAGCGCCTGGAGCTGGAAACCGATCTTCGCTGCGCCCTCGCGCACGACGAATTCGTGCTGCACTACCAGCCGATCGTGGCGCTCGACTCGCGCACCCTCATTGGTTTCGAGGCATTGCTGCGCTGGAACAAGCCCGGTGCTGGCCTTGTCCCACCCGGCGCCTTCATCGCGGTCGCCGAAGAGAGCGAGCTGATCGTCTCCATCGGCACCTACGTCCTGCGGGAGGCGTGTCGGGCCGGCCGGCGCTGGCGGCATGACATCGCCGGCGCGGATGCGATCAGCATAAGCGTCAACATCTCCGCCCGCCAGTTCCAGCAGCCGAACTTCGTCGCCTGCGTTCGCGAGGTTTTGGAGGAGACAGGCTTTGAACCCCAGCGGCTGCGCCTCGAGCTCACCGAGAGCATGACCATGGGTGACGCCGAACGCGCGGTCCGGGTGCTTGCCGAGCTGAGGACGCTTGGGGTCCAGATCAGCGTCGATGACTTCGGCACCGGGTTTTCATCCTTGAGCTACCTGCACCGCCTGCCAGTGGATATCCTGAAGATCGACCGTTCCTTCGTCTCCAAGATGCAAAGCAACGAGCAGAGCCGGCACATTATTGCGACCATCGTCGGCCTCGCGCACAGCCTGCGCATGAAAGTGGTGGCTGAGGGGGTGGAGACCGAGGAGCAGGCCACGGAGCTCATGGCGCTCGGTTGCGCGTTCGGCCAGGGCTACCTGTTCTCGAAGCCGATGCCCGAAGCCGACGCGCGCGCCGCGATCACGGCAACGGTGACGCGATAGGCTGGGGCCTTGCGGACGCCCGGCCGCCGGCCGACCATGCGGCCCTGAGCGATGGCAAAGGGGGGAAGCGCCATGGTCGATCTCGTGCTGCGCGGCGACA
>DATFDN010000543.1:0-5344 GCA_035252035.1 Acetobacteraceae bacterium
TCCATCCGGTCCGGGCTGACCCCGGACTCGATCACCGACGAGACGAACGCGGCGAACTCCGGCGCGGACCAGCCGGTTTCCTCGAACAGCTCGGGATGCACGAAATCGAACCCGTAGAAAGGGTGCAGCTTGTTCTCGATCCGCCCATACATGTGGACGCCGCAACCCGTGCAGGCGTAGCGATAGATGGCGGCGGTTGAGTCCACCACCCGGAGCTTGTCCTCGTTGTCCATCACGGTGAGGTGGTCGCGTGGAACGACAGCCACCATCGAGAAGATCGCACCGGCCGGCTTCCAGCATTTGGTGCAGCCGCAGACGTGATTATGGGCGATGTCGCCCTCGATCCTGATCTTCACCGGGTCTTGCGCGCAGCGGCATACCAATGTGCCGCCGCTGAAGCTCGCGGTGCTACGCGGCACGCCATGATCGACCGCCGGATGAATTCGAACCGACTCGGACATTGTACCTCCTCCAGTTTGTCGCGCCGTTGGCGCCACCCGTGCGCGCCACCGGCGGCGCCGATATCATTCTAAAAACCAATCAACCTTATCGGCGGGCGTGTCGCGCGTCAAAGGCCGCCGGTCGCATAGCACCCGGCCTGCCGCGCCCGCTCCCGCACCAGGGCCAGCACGGCGCGGCAGAGCGGCATGTCCTGCCCCACGACCTCGCCCAGCTCCACCACGGCGCCGAGCAGCGCGTCGATCTCCATGGGGCGCCCGCGCTCCAGATCCTGCAACATCGAGGTCTTGTGCTCGCCCACCTCGGCGGCGCCATCGATGCGGCGCTCGATGTCGATGGCGAAACGCGTGCCCAGCGCCTCGGCGACCGTCTTCGCCTCCTGCATCATCGCGCGGCACACGGCGCGCAGATCCGGCGCGCGGGTCAGCCTGTCGAGGGTGGTCGTGGTGAGCGCGGAGAGCGGGTTGAAGGCGAGATTGCCCCACAGCTTCACCCAGATCTCGTCGCGGACGCGCGGGCGCACCGGCGCCTTCAGCCCGGCGCCGATCAGCAGCTTCGAAAGCGCCTCGGCCCGCGCCGAGCGGCTGCCGTCGGGCTCGCCGAGCGAGAAGCGATCGCCATATGTATGCTCAATCACTCCCGGCTCGATCACCTCGGCGGCCGGGTAGACGACGCAGCCGATAACCTGGCGTGGCGGCAGGATCTCCCACAGCCTGCCGCCCGGATCGACGGACTCCACGCGCCGGTCGCGCCATGGCCCGTCCAGGCCGTAGAAATACCAGTAGGGGACGCCGTTGATCCCTGTCACCAGCGCGCTGTCGCGTCCCATCATCCGTGCGATCCGCGGCGCCGCCCCGGGCAGCCCATGCGCTTTCAGCGTCACGATCACATAGTCCTGCACCCCCGCCTCGTCGGCATCGGCGCAGCAGCGCGGGCGTGCGGTGAGCGTCTCCCCACCGCTGACGAGCCGCACGCCATGGGCTTGCATCGCGGCCAGGTGCGGGCCGCGCGCGATGAACGTCACGTCCGCCCCGGCGGCGGCGAGCCTGGCGCCCAGGAAACCGCCGATCGCGCCGGCGCCGAAGATGCCGATTTTCATGCCGTGAGCCCGAGCTTCTCGGCCAGGCCGATGCGTTGCAGCTTGCCTGTCGCGCCCTTCGGGATCTCGTTCAGGAAGACGAACTTGCGCGGCACCTTGAACTGCGCCAGCCGCTCGGCGGCGAAGCTGCGCAGCTCGTGGTCCTGCGCGCTCGCGCCCTCGGCCAGCACGACCGCGCACGCGACCTCCTCGCCCAGCATCGGATGGGGCAAGGCAAAGGTCAGGCATTGCGCCACGGCGGGATGGTCCATCAGCACCACGTCAACCTCGATCGGGCTGATCTTCTCCCCGCCCCGGTTGATGAGCTCCTTGAGCCGGCCGGTCAGCCGCAGGTAGCCCTGCTCGTCAAGGACGCCCTGATCGCCGGTGCGGAACCATCCATTCGTGAAGGCCTTGGCGTTGGCTTCGGGATTGTTCTCGTACCCGGCGGTCACGTTGCGCCCGCGGATCACCACCTCGCCCAGCGCGCCCGCCGGGAGCAGCTTGCCAGCGTCGTCCATAATCGCAATCTCCGGCCCCGCCGCGATCCCGACCGAGCCCGGATAGCGCTTGCCTGGCGGCAGCGGGTTGGAGGCCATCTGATGCGCCGCCTCGGTCATGCCGTAGGCCTCGATCACCGGCACGCCGAAAGCCTGCTCCAGCGCCTCCATCACTTGCGGCGGCAGCGAGGAGGACGAGGAGCGGATGAAGCGCAGCCGGCTCGCCTTGATCGCCGCCTCGTGCCGCCCAGCCAGGCCCAGGATCGCCTGGTGCATTGTCGGCACCGCCGTGTACCAGGTGGGCCGCGCCTCCTGGAACCAGGCGAAGAAGCGGAACGCGTTGAAGCCCGGCGTGCAGAACACGGAAGCGCCCGCGGCAAGGCTGGAGAGGGTCGCCGCGATCAGGCCGTGAATATGAAACAGCGGCATGACGTTGAGGCACACGTCATCCGGCGTCAGGCGCAGCGTGGCGCCAATGTGATAGGCCGAGGCGGTCACGTTGATGTGGCGCAACGGCACGATCTTGGGTCGCGACGTGGTGCCGGAGGTGTGCAGCACCAGGGCGATGTCATCGGCTTCCGCCGGGCCGGGGAGGGCAGGGGAGCCAGACAGCGTTGCTGGCGCGGCGAGGCCAAAGGCGCCGGCCGGGCCGGCCGCATCGGGCACCAACTCGACGATGGGGATACCGCGTGCTTCAGCCACGGCGCGGGACGGGCTCTCCATGCCTTCGGCGATCACAAGCGCCTTGGCGTTCAGGTCACTGAGGTAGAAGTCGAACTCCTCGGCCTTGTACGCAGGATTGAGCGGCGCGGTGGTGGCGCCGGCACCGATGGCGACGAAGGAGGCCGCCATTTCCGGCCCGTTCGGCAACACGATCGCCACGCGATCGCCCCGGCCAATTCCCATGCGGTTGAGGTCAGCGATGGTGCGCGCGACCAGCCCCCGCAGGGCGTCGTGGGTGAGCCACGGCCGGCCTGGCGCGCCGATTGCCTGCGCAGACGGACTGGCACGTGTCAGTAGCGTGGTGATCGTATCGGCCGGATACTCGGTCATCGCGCGGCTCCTCAGATTCATGGCATCGCCAAAAGCACGGTCGCCAATCAAGGGCAAGCTCGCCGGGAGCACCTGCCGGCCGCGTTCCGATACTGTCGCCCGGATACGACGTACGACCAACGCACGGATGCTCACTGAATGTTTTCCTTGGCAAGGGCTGTAGTCCCTTCCCGAAAGTTCTAAATCATTAACGTCGGGTCTGTGGTTGACCTTGGTCGATGAAAGAGTGCGGCATGAAGACGCTTCCGAGCACCGCTTAGGCGCAGCTTACATATCATCGTCTGAACAATTCCATGTCAGTAACGGTGTGCGTCTCGGTCGAGCGCGCGGCAGGTGTACCTTTGCGCACTTCGGATGTCGTGATCGTTGGCGGCGGCTTCAGCGGAACGCTTGCCGCCGTGTTGCTCGGCCGCGCCGGGTGTAGCGTCACGCTGGTGGATCGTCACCTTGAGTTTCCCCCGGAATTCCGTGCCGAGCAGATCGTTGGCAGCCAGGTTGACGCACTGCGTCGGCTTGGAGTGCTTGAGGCGCTTATCGCTGGCGTCCCCCGGATCGACCAGGCGATCTGCGCCCGGCGCGGGCGGATCATCGAGCGCGTCCGTGGGCCGCATTATGGCCTAAGCTATGAGTCCATGGTGACGGCTATCCGCGCATTGCTGCCGCCAACGGTCAGCTTCATCACCGGACAGGTCATCGATGTGGAGACAGGTCCGGCGCGCCAGCTTGTGCGTTTGTTCAGTGGCGAGGCCCTAGGCTGCCGGCTTGTCGTGCTGGCCACGGGAGAAGGCAACGGCCTGCTCCGCAAGCTCGGGATCGGACGCCGCACGATCCGCGACGATCATTCCCTGGCGATCGGCCTGGACATCGTGGCCGGCTCCGGCAACCCGGTTGAGACTTCCGTGCTGGTCCATTATGGGGAAAACTTGTCGGACCGCATGGATTACGTCAGCCTGTTCCCACTCGGAACGGCTCTGCGGGCAAATCTATTTTGCTATCGGCATATTTCCGAACCCTGGACCCGGCATTTCCGATGCCAGCCGCGCGAAGCCCTTCTGGGTGTCATGCCCGGTCTTCGCCGCCTCATTGGCGACTTCCGTGTCAGCGGCAAGGCTCAGATACGAACCAACCATTTGCGCCAGGCGGATGGCTACCTCCGGGATGGGATCGTCCTGGTCGGCGACGCCTTCCAAACGTCTTGCCCGGCCGCGGGCACCGGGATCGGTCGCCTGCTCACCGATGTGGACCGCCTATGCAACGAGCACCTGCCCCGCTGGCTCACGGCAGGCGCCGCGAGCAGCGAGCAGATCGCCCAATTCTACAACGATCCCGTGAAGCGAGCGTGTGATGTCGAAGCGATCCGCATCGCCGAGTACCGACGTTCCATCTCCGTTGACACCAGCTTGTCGTGGCGGCTGCACCGGGCGGCGATCTTTGCGTGTCGCACCATTCGCGGCCGGATTCCCCGAAGAGGCCGGAACGCCAGCGCGGCGGATGCGCCCGCGGCGCCGGCGCTGGACTCCATGCCGGTCTCCGCGTGACCTACGCGGCCCGCGCAACCTCCGCCAGCACCCGCACCGCCTCGCCTAGGTCGGCATAGCGCAAATAGAGCGGCGTCAGCCCGAAACGCAGCACGTCCGGCGGGCGGAAATCGCCGATCACGCCGCGTCCGATGAGTGCGCGCATGATCGCTGCCGCGCTTGCGTGGCGCAGGCAAACTTGGCTGCCGCGTGAAGCCGCCGCGCGGGGTGAGGCGACCATGAAGCCCACCCCCCCGCAGTCGCGCTCCACCAGGGCCATGAACAGCTCCGCCATCCGCACTGATTTCGCGCGCACCGCGCCCATGTCGGCGGCGAGCGCGATATCGACACCGACCTCCAGGGCAGCGAGACTCAGGATGTGCGGCGTCCCCACCAGCGCGCGGCCGATGCCCTCGGCCGGGCGGTAGGCGGGGGCGAAGGCGAACGGCTCGGCGTGGCCCATCCAGCCAGTGAGCGGCATCGCCGCGCCCTGGTGGCGCGGCGCGACGTACAGGAAGCCCGGCGCCCCCGGTCCGCCATTGAGGAACTTGTAGCCGCAGCCGACCGCGAAATCCGCCGCGCAGTCCGCAAGGTCGAGCGGGACGGCGCCCGCCGAGTGCGCCAGATCCCAAACGACGAGCGCGCCCGCCTCGTGCGCGGCGCGGGTGAGGCGGGCCATGTCATGCATCCGCCCGCTGCGGTAGTTCACATGCGTCAGCATCAGCACCGCGACCGAT
>DATFDN010000544.1:0-5384 GCA_035252035.1 Acetobacteraceae bacterium
GTCGATTACCAGGGCGAATTTGGTTCCATCTGAGGTGGTGCGTTCCGGCCCGAGGAAAGACAGCTTCGCCGCACCGGTGTCACGGCTGATCTCGAATTCCATGCGAGCCGTGTCCTCAGGCCAGTTAGTAAGGCGGTCTTCGAGGTATGCCTTCAACCCGTCAGCATTGAAGGTGGCCACTCTCAAATTGAGCGGGGAGCCGTTGACCATTAGGCGCACGGTTGGCGGGTGCAACAGCTCCGTGATCGCGTCATAGTAAAGCGAGTCGCTTATGGCTAGGACGTAGTTCCACGTCTGCCCCGCTCCATAGACGCTGCATGACAGCACATATCGATCACCAAGGAGTTTCCAAGGGTCGGCATGGGCACTGACGGGCAGAGACCACAGACAACAGGCACCGATCAGGGTAGCGAGGCGTCTCACAAGTGTCCCTTTGCGCTATGGCAATCAGCCGGCAGCAAAGCCAGGAAGCTGGAGTTCGTCCGGCGATTGAGGATGCCGACAGCCCATTACCGGTGGATTAACGCGAGTGCGTCTGGCCTGCCGGCCTCCCCTGACGCGAACGTGTGTAACGCTGCGTGAAGCCCCCAGCGTTACAGCCCACTTGGCCGGAAATCCCTTGATATTCAGCCGCTTAGGAATCAAACTGGCCTTTGACGATCCCCTCCCCTACGGGACGCCAGGATGCCGCGATCCGGCGCACGGGTCGGCTAGGCATCCGAAGTCCCGCGGTTTCAATGGATTGTCCCCGTGGATCACTCGGATGGCGCAGCTCATCCAGCGGGGCTGCCAACGCGTGAATAAGAAGCCGGGGACGCCTTGGCGAGGGCCGGAGACCCCCCGATCGTGTGGCGCGTGAGCGTCAGCGAGACCACGGCGCCGAGCAGCGCCAGCCCGCCGGCCAGGACGAACGCCGAGGCGAAGCTGCCGGTCGCCTGCACGATGTAGCCGGTGACGATCGGCGCGAGCAGGCCGAAGAGGTTGCCGCCGAGGACGAGGAAGGCGAAGGCCCGGCCGGAATCGGCCGGCGAGCGCAGCAGGTCGCTGGTCAGCGCGGCGTTGGTCGCGCTCGCGGTGTTGCCGAAGCTGATCGGCAGGATCGAGAGGAGGACGACCAGCCCAAGCGACTGGACGAAGGGAATCGCCATCCCGCCCGCCGCGAGCACGAGGCAGGCCACCACCACGAGGCGCCGCCGCCCGCTCTGCATCGTGCTCGGGGTGAGGATCGCGTCGCCGATCCAGTTGGTGACGATGATGACGATTGCCCCGGCGAAGTACGGCACCGCGTTGAACAGGCCCGAGCTGACCAGCGACACGTGGCGGGCGGTCTGGAGATAGGTCGGCAGCCAGCTCATGTAGAGATAGAGGGAGTAGACGGCGCAGCCCTGCGAGATCGCCAGGCCCCACATGGAGGGCGAGCGCAGCAGCCCGCGATAGCCCACGCCCTTCCCCGTCGCCGGCGCCTGGGCGACCTGCCGGTGGGCGAGGATGTGCCGGCGTTCCGCCTCCGGCAGCCATCGTGTGCGTTCGGGCGTGGACACCAGCGCCGTCCAGACCACCACCCAGGCGAGCCCGACGGCGCCGGTGGCGTAGAACGAGACCCGCCAGGATGAATTGGCGATGATCCAGGCCACGATCGGCGAGGCCAGCGCCGGCCCGAGCAGCGTTCCGGACTGGATGGCGCCGATCGCCACGCCATGCTCGCGCGCCGGCCCCCAGAGGCGCACGCTTTGATAGCTGATCGGCGAGACCGGCGCCTCGCCGACGCCGAGCCCGAGGCGGGTCAGCAGCATGGTCACGAAGCCGATCGAGGCCCCGCTGAGTATCTGCGCGACGGACCAGATGGTGGCCATGATCGGGGCCACGCGATGCGCGCCGATCGCGTCGATCAGGCGCCCGCCGGGCAGCATCATCAGCACGTAGGCCCAGAGGAACGAGGAGAACAGGTAGCCGAGCGCAACCGGCGAGAGGCCGAACTCGCGGGCGACCGGATGGCCCGCGACCGACATGTTGATGCGGTCCGTGTAGCTGACGCAGTTGAGCAGGAACAGCAGGAAATAGACCCAGAACCGGCGGCGGGTGACGGTGGGCATGGCGGCGTGTCCCTCCCAGCGGCCGTTTGCTCAGGCGTGCGAGAACATGGGCTGGCCGGGCACCGGCAGGGGCACGGTGAGGATGGAGCAGGTGGCGGACTCGACGATGTACAGCGTCTTGTTGCCGGGGCCGCCGAAGGCGACGTTGGTGGTCATCACGCCGTGCGCTGGCCGGATGTAGTAGAGCGGCGCGGCGTCGCGCCCATAGACCCAGACGGCGCCATGGTAGGCGTGCGCGATCACCAGATTGCCGGCGACGTCCATGGCGAGGCCGTCCGGCCCCTGCGCGTGCATCTGCACGAACAGCGCGGCGCGGCGCTCGGGGTCTTGCATGTCCACCCACCAGACGCAGTTGGCCCGCGTGACCGCAACGAACAACTCCGTCTCGGCCGGGTTGAACACCAGCCCGTTCGGGCTGGGCACGGTGTCGATGATGGTTTCCAACCGCCCGTTGGCGCGCAGGCAATAGACCCGGCCGGACGGGTCTTGGAGACCCGTGCGCCCCTGGTCGGTGAAATAGATGTCGCCGCCGCTGTGGAACACGAGGTCGTTGAGGCTGCGGAATTTCTGTCCGCGCCGGGGGCCGTCCACGACGCTCTCGACGGTCCCGCGCCGGGGGTCGAGCGTGGCCAGGCCGTGTTTCCGGCAGGCGAGGTAGATCCGGCCGTCCTTGTGGATTTTCAGCCCGTTCGGCTGGCCGTCGTACTCGACCACCATCTCCCATTGCCCGGCGGGCGATATCCGGTACGTGCGGCCGGCGAAGATATCGACGACGTGCAGGTTGCCGTCGCGGTCGAACGAGGGGCCTTCGAGGAAGTTGTGCCGCTCCGGCGTCGGCGAGGCGAGGCGAAGTTCCCTCGGCAACGTGGTCCAGACGGTCGGTTCGAGCCGCTGCGGCGGTGGTCCGAGATACATCGCGCGTTTCCTCCGGGCGGGCTTCTGTGTCCCTTGCCCGAGGCTGCTCCCGCCGCTTTGGGCCGTCAAATCCGGGGATGCTTGGTTCGGGCTAGCCGCCGTATCCGAAATAGGCGCTGGGCGGTCCGTTGTACCCGGCGGGCGGCGTGCGCCAGACTGGCGCTGGGAGCGGATAGGGATAATAGGGATAGGGAGAGGGGTAATAGTACGCGGGGGGCGGAACATAGAGCGGGGGCGGATAGGCGATCCCCGGCCCCCACCACCAAACGCCGCCGCGCCAGCCACCTCCATGCCAGTGGCCGCCAGGCCACCCGCCGCCGCGCCAGCCATGGCCGTGCCAGCCGCCGCCAGCCCAGCCACCACCGTGCCATCCGCCTCCGTGCCACCCGCCGCCGCCATGGCCGCCCCGCGCGACGGCAGGGCTGGCGGAGAGCAGAGCGAGGCTCGCCAGCAGTGGCCCCAGGCGGATGATGCGCGCCCGGATCATGAATGCCTCCTGTTCAAGGCCATCATATCATATGGGAAGTGATGTCCTGGGAAGTGATGTCCACGGGGCGCGCGCGGTCACGAGCAAGTCAGCCGGGATGTCGTCCCCCGATGGCGGTCGCGGGGGAGGGCTTATCCGCGTTCCTGAACGCGCCGTGTCCGGTGGGCCGCCGTCGCAGCCTGCGCCACAGCCCTGGCGTGGTTCAGGGCCAGCAGGCGCGCGAGCGCGTCTTCGGTCGAGATATCGGCGGGCCAGCCATAGGCGGCGGCCACTGCTTCGTCGAGCGCGCGGTGGAGATTGTCGAGCCAGGCGCCCTCGGGGGTTCCCCTCGTGTTGTAGAGAGCGGTCAGGGTGCGCTTCTTGAGCTGGGACGCGGCGGCGGGGTTCTTCGGCACCAGCCGGTCGGGAAAGCCGGGCACCACCTCGGGCACGCGCTCCACCAGATCGGGCGGGTTCAGCCAACGGTCGCGCGCCTCCACGAGCGCTCGCGCGGCGGCGGCGATGCTTCGGGTGTGGGGGTTGTCGGCATAGTCGGCGGCTGGAATGTTGGGTGTCAGGCCATCCGGAAAGGGGAAAGTTTCAAATGTGGTGCTAGGGGTGTAGCGCGGATCATTTCCTACCCCGAGCCACGTGCAGAGGCCCAGCGCCCATGCCTCGTGGAACCGGCTATGCAGGATGCCGAAGGTGGTGTCGTCCTCACGAGCAATCACCATTAACTGGCAATCGGGCAACACCGGTTGGGGTAGCCAAGCAAAGATGCGGTGCTTGCTTACTTCAGGTGTAACGATATACCGGCGAAGTGCGGCAGTGGCTTTCCTAAAATCAATGCCTGACCGACCGAAGAGCCACCACCGCAAGCGCCTCTGTCGGTCGTTGTTCTTGTCTCTCAGCGGTTTGACGTTCGTGACTACATGGGCATATGGCGCGCTGAAGAAGGTGGCTTCCTGTTGTGACTGCCCAGTGAAATCAACAATCCAAACGTCACGCGGGCGCCGAGCGACGTCCAATCCGATCCAACTAGGTCGCAAGACCTCTGCGTTGGGTCGTCCATTTGGATTCGTAGGCATCAAAAGCCACTTCCGGGCGACTTCTCCCGATACCTCGAAGGGGCCAACCTTCTTCGATCCCTGAAACGCCACTCCGGTATTCTGAGATAATCGCTGTGCCGTGGTCAGGTTGAATGCACCCGCGGTCAGGTCCGCGTGGATGAGCGGAACGGGCGCCCCGTCGAGCATCGGGGCCGTGGCCCGTTCCCGCCCCCAGCACACCAGTGACACGCGAACCGCTGCGCCGTCCAGCACCCAGGGCTCGTCCGACCATGCCGCCGCGATGGCGCCCGCTTCCGCGATCGGCTCCAGCACGCGCCGGTTCGCGCCGCCCCTGATGCTGTTGGTCGCCACCAACCCAGCGCGCTCTGCCGCCCCGGTGGCGACCGCCGCTTGCGCGCGCGAGCCAGTAGCAGACAAGATCGGCCTCGGCCGGAACCTGTCCGCCATAGGCCGCGAACAGCTGGTCGCAATAGGCGTCCCCAAGTACGTTACGCAGCCGCTTGCCACCCAAAAACGGCGGATTCCCGATGATCGCGTTCGCCGCAGGCCAATGCGCCGGCGAGCCGTCCGGCGCCAGCACGGCGTCCCGGCATTCGATCGTTTGGAGCGGGCGCAAGACCGGATCGGCTGGCAGCGGGAACCCGTTGCGCCGCGCCCATTGGATGTGGCCGATCCAGACGCTGACGCGCGCCAGCTCGGCGGCGTAGGGGTTGATCTCGATGCCCAGGACCGATTCCGGACCGATCAAGGGCAAGGCCGGGTCCAGGCCGAACGTCTCGGCCTCGATGCTGACCCGGAGTTCCATGTCCTTCAGCGCCAGCAGCGACATGTAGAGGAAGT
>DATFDN010000545.1:0-2822 GCA_035252035.1 Acetobacteraceae bacterium
GCCGGAGAGCCGGCCCAGATCGCCGACATGGTCCTCGTGATCCGGCGCGTGGCCCAGGAACTCCGGCTCGGCCGGCAACCCCAGGCGCTGCATCACGGCGCGATAGCCGGTGTATGCGCCGTGCCGGTCCCAATGCGTATCCCACCGGTAATAGACTTGACCCTCCGCCTTTGCCTCCCGCAGAGCCGGGGCCAGATCGAGGAATCCGTCCTCCCCGGCAAGACGCGCATCGAGCTGCTCGCGCCGCGTCTGCCCCGGCCGGTGCTGGTAGCGCGGCAGGTTCTCGGGGTAGATCGTTCGCTTGTCCGGCGCAACGACGAACAGGTACCGGATGCCGCGTGCCGCGAGCCAGGTCCGCCGCTCCTCGATCGATCGTGCCCACTCCGCCAGGGCGCGCGGCGTCAGTGGCTCGGCGTGGAGGGTATCGCGCAGCTCGCCATGCCCGGTGAGGAACAGCCAGCCGTGCTGGCCAACGCTGACATCGTTGTTGA
Organism: Acetobacteraceae bacterium; assembly: GCA_035252035.1. Classification (GTDB taxonomy): domain Bacteria; phylum Pseudomonadota; class Alphaproteobacteria; order Acetobacterales; family Acetobacteraceae; genus DATFDN01. The sequence goes on from DATFDN010000545.1 coordinate 492, forward strand.
ACGTGTCACCCAACAGCCAGAATCCGATGCGCGCGCGCAGACCGATGGCCGCCTCGCGCAGGCCATAGTGATCGTCGAGGAAGCGGCTGAACTCCGCCGGGTAGTGATAGGCTTGCGCCAGCGATCGCGGCGCGGCCGGCAGCGGCGCTGGCTTGCGGGCTTCCAGCCGCTCCACCAGATCCGAGCGCCCCTGCCAATCGGTGCGCGCGAGCACGAGCCCGATCGAGCCAAGGAAAGCTATCGGAAGGAGCAGATCGGCAATGCCTTGCAGGACGCGGCGCGGGACCATCATGCGGCGCCTAGAAGCGGAAATAGATGAAGGGATTATAGACCGCACTGGCAAGCTGCAAGAAGGACAGGACCATCAGGCCGAGCAGGATCGCGTTGCGCGTGCTCAGGACCAGAGCGCCCTCCCGCGTGTGGGCCAGCGCTGGATCGACCCGCCCCCGCAACTGCCCGGCCCGCGCCCGCCAGTCGCGCGTGAGCCAGGACATCGCCCCGCTCGCCCCGATCAGCGCACAGCCCAATATGAGCCACGTGATGTTGCCAGGATAGACCTGCCGAAAGGCCGCCGCGCGGAACGGGTGCAGAAGTGCCCGGTAAAAGCCGAGCGCACCGGTGACGGTCTCGGAGCGGAACAACACCCAGGCGAACGCCACCACGGTCAGGGTGTAGACGCGCGCGAGCAGGATCGGCGCGCGCGCGAGCAGGCGGCCGAGGCCGGCGCGCTCGATCCCGAGAAAGGCGCCGTGCATCGCGCCCCAGGCGACAAAGGTCCAATTGGCGCCGTGCCATAGCCCGCACAACAGGAACACGATCGCGAGATTGAGGCAGGTGCGAACCGTGCCATGCCGGCTGCCGCCGAGCGGGATGTAGAGGTAATCGCGGAACCAGTTGGACAATGAGATGTGCCAGCGACGCCAGAACTCCTGAATCGAGCGCGAAACGTAAGGGTAGTTGAAGTTCTCCAGGAACTCGAACCCGAACATGCGCGCAAGCCCAATCGCCATGTCGGAGTAGCCTGAGAAGTCGAAGTAGATCTGGAGTGAATAGCAGATCAACCCAAGCCAGGCGTCGGACGTGGCGAGCGTCGCCGCCGGAACCGCGAAAACCCGGTCGGCGACTTCGCCCAGGGGATTGGCGAGCACCATCTTCTTCGCCAGGCCAACGACAAACCGTTCCATTCCGGATGAGAAATTCTCCAGCCGCACGCGGCGGTGGTCGAGGGCGCCGGCGATGTCGTGATAGCGCACGATCGGACCCGCGATCACCTGTGGGAAGAAGGAGATATAGAGCGCGAAATCGATCGGGTTGCGGCGCGCGGGGGCGGTGCGGCGATAAATGTCCACCACGTACGAAATATTGTGGAACACGTAAAACGAGATGCCGAGCGGCAGGACGATCCCCTGCCACATCGCCACATGCGACAGCGGCGCGAGCGTGGTGGCGAGAAAGCCCGCGTATTTGAACCAGCCGAGTGCCGTCAGATCGACGGCGACGGCGACGCCGACGGCGAGGCGCCGTCGCAAGTCCGACGGCGACGCCTCGATCACCAAGCCCGCCGCATAGTTCACCGCGATCAGCGATAGCAGCAGCCACAGGTGGTGTGCCTCGCCGCTAGCGTAGAAGAACAGGCTGAGCGCAAGCAGCATCGCGTTGCGGCCGGGGCGCGGCGCGATCCAGTACAGCGCGAGCGCGAGCGGGAGAAACACGAAGATGAATTGGATCGAACTGAAAACCAAGGCGGCCGGCTCGCGCTATGGGGCGCGCGGCATTACCACGACGCCGCGAATCGGCAAAAGTCCGGCCGGTCCCCTGGACAGGCCCACGCGACGGCCGCTATCGGCGGGGGGATGAAGCGGCTGGTGCGTCATCCGGCGGCGCAGGCGCTGCTGGCGCGCCTGCTCGGCGCCTATCTCGCCTTCGCGTTCGCCACCACGCGGTGGCGGCTTGAGGGAGAGGAGAACCTCGCCGGGCTGGTGGCTGGAGAGCCACACGTCGTGGCGTTCTGGCACGAGCGCCTGCCGCTGATGCCGATACTGTGGCTGATGGTGCGACGGCTGCCGCGCTCCCAGCCCCGGCGGGTGCATATGCTGGTCAGCCGCCATCGTGACGGGCGGTTCATCGGCACGGTGATTGGACGGTTTGATGTGCAGGTCGTGATCGGCTCCTCCTCGCGTGGGGGCGCCGCTGGGTTGCGCGCGCTGCTTGCCTTGCTGCGCGACGGCGGCTTGGTCGCGATCACACCGGACGGGCCGCGCGGGCCGCGCCGGCAGGCCGCGCCCGGTGTCGCCAAGCTCGCCGCCTTGTCCGGCGCGCCCGTGCTGCCCT
>DATFDN010000546.1:0-2654 GCA_035252035.1 Acetobacteraceae bacterium
GGAGGGGGCTATCCCTCTCCCCCTCCCCTTGCGGGAGGGGGCCGGGGGGAGGGGTCCAGCGTACTCTTACGGACTAACCCAACCGCCCATGGCAATGCTTGAACTTCTTTCCAGACCCGCACGGGCACGGCGCGTTGCGCGGCGTCCCGCGCCAGGTCGCCGGATCGGCGGGATCGATCGCCTCGGCCGCCCCGGCAAGCGATAGAGCCGTCAGCGGCGCCGACGCTTCCAGCACGGCCTGCGCCTCCCCGCCACCGAACGCGGAGCCTGGGTCGGGATGCAGCTCCATCAACCCGCGCGGCAGCGGCTCGGGCTCGGGCGGGCGCTCGGGCGCCAACTCGACGCGCGCGAGCATCGCTGTCACCCGCTCCTTCAGATCCTCCAGCATCGCGTTGAACAACGCGAAAGCTTCCCTCTTGTATTCGTTCAGCGGATCTTTCTGCCCGTAGGCGCGCAGCCCGATGCCTTGGCGCAGATGGTCGAGCGCGTAGAGATGCTCCTTCCACACGGCGTCCAGCGTCTGGATCAGCAGCGACTTTTCGATGAAGCGCATCAGCTCGGGCGTCATTGCCGTGGTTTTGGCCGCCATGAACTCGTACGCGGCCTGGGTGATCCGTTCACGGACCTGTGTTTCGTCGATTCCCTCCTCGCGGCCCCATTCCTCGACCGGCAGCTTGAGATTCAGTAGCCGCTGCACGTCGTCGGCCAGCTCCTTCAGCTCCCACTGTTCGGCGAACGCCTTCTCCGGAATGCGGCGATCGACCATGGCCTCGATCACCTCGGCGCGCATCGTGTCCACCGTCTCCGACACGTCGCTCGCCTTCATGAACTCCTTGCGCTGCGCATAGACCTCCTTGCGCTGATCGTTCATGACGTCGTCGTATTTCAGCACGTTCTTGCGGGTGTCGAAGTTGCGCGCTTCGACCTTCTTCTGCGCCTTCTCCAGCGCCTTGTTGATCCAGGGATGGGTGATCGCCTCGCCTTCCTTCAGGCCGAGCTTTTGCAGCATCCCGCCCATCCGGTCGGAGCCGAAAATGCGCATCAAGTCGTCTTCGAGCGAGAGGAAGAAGCGCGAGCGGCCCGGATCGCCCTGCCGGCCGGACCGGCCGCGCAACTGGTTATCGATGCGCCGGCTCTCGTGGCGCTCGGTGCCGATCACGAACAGCCCGCCCGCCTGCTTGACCCTTTCATGCGCGGCGGCGAGCTCGTCGCGAATCTCGGCCTCGCGCGTGGCGCGCAGGCTGGGATCGTCGATGCCGGCAAGCTCGGTGCGCAGGCGTACCTCCAGGTTGCCGCCAAGCTTAATGTCGGTGCCGCGCCCGGCCATGTTGGTGGCGATCGTCACCGCGCCCGGCGCGCCGGCCTCGGCGATGATGGCGGCTTCCTGCTCATGGAAGCGCGCGTTCAGAACCGCGTGCGGCACGCCCTGGCGCTTCAGGATGCCGCTTAGGTGCTCGCTCTTCTCGATCGAGACGGTGCCGACCAGCATTGGCTGGCCGGTCTTGCGCGTCTCCTCAATCAGCGACGCGACCGCGTTCCACTTCTCCTCGGCGGTGCGGTAAACCTCGTCATCCTCGTCGGTGCGGGCCACCGGCACGTTGGTCGGGATCTCGACCACCTTGAGTTTGTAGATCTCCTCGAACTCGTCGGCCTCGGTCGCCGCCGTTCCGGTCATGCCGGCGAGCTTGGGGTAGAGCCGGAAGTAGTTCTGGAAGGTGATCGAGGCGAGCGTCTGGTTCTCCGCCTGCACCTCGACATGCTCCTTGGCCTCCAAGGCCTGGTGCAGCCCGTCGGAGTAGCGCCGGCCCTCCATCATGCGGCCGGTGAATTCGTCGATGATGACGACCTTGCCCTGGCGGACGATGTAATCGACATCGCGCGTGAACAGCGTGTGCGCGCGCAGCGATTGCTGGACGTGATGCACGACCGAGACGTTGAAGATGTCGTAGAGATTGCCTTCCGCCAGCACCCCGGCGGCGCGCAGCATGTCCTCCACGCGCTCCGACCCCGTCTCGGTCAAGGACACGGTGCGGAACTTCTCGTCCTTGTCGTAGGTCTCCGGGTCTTTCACCAGCTCCTTCACCACCGCGTCCACGCGGCGATAGAGGTCGGAGCTGTCCTCGGCCGGGCCGGAGATGATCAGCGGCGTGCGCGCCTCGTCGATGAGGATGCTGTCCACCTCGTCCACGATGCCGTAATAGAAGTCGCGCTGGACCATGTCCTCCAGCCGGTACTTCATGTTGTCGCGCAGGTAGTCGAAGCCGAACTCGTTATTGGTGCCGTAGGTGATGTCGGTCGCGTAGGCCGCCCGCCGCTCGGAATCGTCCAGGCCGTGGACGATCACCCCGACGCTGAGGCCCAGGAAGCGGTAGATCTGGCCCATCCACTCGGCGTCGCGGCGGGCCAGGTAGTCGTTCACGGTGACGACGTGCACGCCCTTGCCAGCGAGCGCGTTGAGGTAGACCGGCAAGGTGGCGACCAGGGTCTTGCCCTCGCCCGTCTTCATCTCGGCAATCTTGCCGTCATGCAGCACCATGCCGCCGACGAGCTGCACGTCGAAATGGCGCTGCCCGAGCGTCCGCCGCCCGGCCTCGCGCACCACGGCGAAAGCCTCCGGAAGCAGGTCATCGAGGGTCGCGCCGTTGGCGAGCTTC
>DATFDN010000547.1:0-2174 GCA_035252035.1 Acetobacteraceae bacterium
GGGTATCCCGGCAGTCGAGAGCCAGTCCCCGAAGCTTGCCTCGTCGAGCCGCGCCGGATCGAGCCTACCCGCGCGCGCCGCCTCGGCGACCCGGCGTGCCGCCTGCGCGATCTCGGCGCGCGCGCCATAGGACAGCGCCACCACGAGGTTGAGCCGGCGATTGCCGCTGGTGCGCGCCTCCGCCTCCGCCAATTCGCGCTGGATGTCGGCTTCGAACCGCTCAAGGTCGCCGATCACCCGCAGGCGCACGCCATTGGCGTGAAGCTCGGCGATCTCGCTGCGCAGGTAGTGGCGCAGCAGGCCCGTCAGGTCGCTGACCTCGCCGACCGGACGGCGCCAGTTCTCGCTGCTGAAGGCGTAGAGGGTGAGCCAGCCGACACCGTGGCGGATCGCCGCCTCGATGGTCCGGCGGACGGCGCGCGCGCCCTCGCGATGCCCGGCCACGCGCGGAAGGTGGCGCGAGCGCGCCCAGCGGCCATTGCCGTCCATGATGATCGCGACATGGGCGGGCGGGGGGCTTTGGTGGGTCCGCTCCGCCGCCGCGTCGGCGGGAAGCGCCCGGACCGACGGGCGCACGCGCTGTCCCTAGACCTGCCTGATGTCCTTCTCCTTCTCGGCCAGGGACTCATCGACGCGCTTGATGTACTGGTCGGTCAACTTCTGAACCTCGTCATGCCAGTTCTTGGCGACATCCTCGCCGATCTCGTGCTTCTTCTCCAAAACCTTGATCTGCTCCATGCCGTCGCGGCGGACCCCGCGCACCGCCACCCGCGCGCCCTCGGCGTATTTGTGCGCGAGCTTGACCAGCTCGGCCCGGCGCTCGGTGGTGAGCTGCGGGATCGGCACCCGGACGAGCTGCCCGTCGGAGGCCGGGTTGAGGCCGAGCCCGGCGTCACGGATGGCCTTCTCCACCGCGCCCACCAGCGAACGGTCCCAGACCTGGACGGTGAGCATCCGCGGCTCGGGGACGGCGGTGTTGCCGACCTGGTTGAGCGGCACCTCGGTGCCATAGGCGTGGACGCGCACCGGCTCTAGCAGGGCGGGGCTCGCGCGCCCGGTGCGCAGGCCGGCGAACTCCCGGCGCAGCGTCTCGAGCGCGCCGTCCATCCGCCGCGTCAGGTCTCGCTTGAGGGTGTTGAGATCGGCTGGCATCACGATCCTCCCGCGCGTTTCAGCGTCATTCCATGATCCTGGTGAAGCGGCCCTCGCCGCGGACCACGGCGGCGAACGCGCCGGGAGCGTGGATGTTGAAGACGACGATCGGCAGCGCGTTCTCCCGCGCCAGACTGATCGCCGCCGCGTCCATCACCGCGAGCTGATTGGCCAGCACGTCCTGATAGGTAAGCTCGTCGTAGCGTTCCGCCGCCGGGTTCCGGCGCGGGTCGGCGGAGTAGACCCCGTCCACCTGGGTGCCCTTGAACAGCGCGTCGCAGTTCATCTCGGCGGCGCGGAGCGCGGCGGCGGTGTCGGTGGTGAAGAACGGGTTGCCAGTGCCGGCGGCGAAGATCACCACCCGCCCCTTCTCCATGTGCCGCTCGGCCCGGCGCCTTATGTAGGGCTCGCACACGCTGGCCATCGGAATGGCCGACTGCACGCGCGTCGGCACGCCACGGTCTTCCAGCGCGCTCTGCATGGCGAGCGCGTTCATCACCGTCGCCAGCATCCCGATATAGTCGGCCTGCGCCCGCTCCATCCCGGCGGCGGCGGCGGAGACGCCGCGGAAGATGTTGCCCCCGCCGATCACCAGGCAGACCTGCACGCCCATCCCCGCCACGGCGCCGATATCGGCGGCGATCGCGCGCACCATCTCGTTGTCCAGGCCGTAGTCGCGCCGCGCCATCAGCGCCTCGCCGGAGAGCTTCAGCAGGACGCGCTTGTAGACAGGGGTTTGCGACATCGGGCGACCGGCGGCTTCTGAATGGGAGGGAAGCTATAGTGGCGGGACGGCAGGCTCACAAGCGAGTCGTGAGGGCTGCGGCGGTCCCCTATACGTGGAACGATGGTTCGGGTCAGCGATCGGGCCAGCGAGTGGAGTGATCTTCCGGCCAGCCATCGCTCCACCTCTCCCGCTGTGCGGGAGAGGTCGGCGACCTCCGGACTTGATCCGGGGGGAGCCGGGTGAGGGGTTCCCCGTAGCACCCTCACCCGCCCCGCGAGCGCGCGGCGACCTCTCC
>DATFDN010000548.1:0-9009 GCA_035252035.1 Acetobacteraceae bacterium
CGCCGGGGCCGAGCGGCACCCATCCCACCGAGCCGCCGCCGAGCAGCGCCGCGGCGCCGACCGCTGCCCCCACCGCCGCGCCGACGCCGAAGAACGTCACCAGCGCCGGCGCGTACACCGGGTAGGACGGCGCCTCGGCCACCGGCTCCGGCCGGCCGGGCATCCAGGCCCACCGCCCGTCGATATCGACCCAACGGCCATAGTGGAAGGGCGCGAAGCCCCACGGCTCGGCATCGATCCAGGTCCAGCCCCAGGGCGCGACATAGGCCCAATGCCCTTCCCGGTACGGCACCCAGCCCTGATGCACCTCCGGATACCAGACCTCGCCATAGCGGGGGCTCTGCGACCAGGTGCCGTATTCGGCAAGTTCCGCGCCGCCGGGCATCCGCGCGACCAGGGGCGGCAGCCTCACCCGCGTAGGCCGGGGCCGCTCCTCGTCCAGCACGTGACCAATGAACGGATCGTTTGTGGCGGTGACGAGTTGCACCGGGAATGGCGCCTCGGCGCCGGTGATCTCGGCCGCCTGCCCGGCCGAGACCTCCCCCGCCAAGCCATCGCCCAGCGTCGCTGCTCCCTCCAGCACGATGATCCGCGTCGGGGTCTCGGTGTCGCCAGCCAGCACGGCGTAGCGGCCAGGTGTGGCGATCGTCACGGCGCCGCGCGGGGTGACGATCGTGTAGGTCTCGCCCGGCGCCAGGCCGCGAACCCGCAGGTACGCCTCACCCTGCGGCAAGGTCGCGACAAAGGTGCGCTCATCGAGGGCGTTGACCTCGACCTCGGTCGCCCCGTTCATCACCAGATCCGTGGCCGAGAGATCGATCCGTGCCTCGGCGCCCGGCTCGGTCCAGAAGCCCTCGCCCGACGTGACAGGATAATTCACGGCCGCCGGGGTCCAGGTCTCCGCGCCGGCGGGGTGGAAGGAGACGATGCCGCGCGCGCCGGTCAGGGCTCCCACGCGCGCGGGCGGCTCCATCTCCTGGGAAGGCGTCTGCGCGCGGACGGAGGGGATCAGCGGGGCCGACAGGCCAGCGATTGCCGCGATGGCCGCAAGGCGGAACAGGGGGGTGTCGCGTCGCATGGGGCTCTCATCTGTAACGATCGTGTTATCACGCCGGAGCGTGGCGAAATCGCGTCCGTTCGCGCCATCAGAACGCCGCGTGCGAACGCCAGTTAAGGGAGGCGACTGTGAAGGAGCATCGAGCGATGCGCAGGCTGTTTCGCCCCCGCTTCCTGGCCCCCGCCTTAGCCATCGCGGCCGCCGCCGCGCTCAGCGGCTGCGTGGCCTATCCGGCTCCCGGCTATTACGGCGGCCCCTACGCCTACGGCTACCCGGCCTACTATGCGCCGGCGCCAGTCTTCGGGTTCAGCTTTGGCGGCTGGGGCGACCGCGACCATTGGCACCACCGCTACTGGCGCTAGGCCGGGACGGCGCATCAACGGCACCGACCGGCGAAGACGAACCAGCCGGCGTTCCACTCGAACGCGTTGATTCCCAAGAGGCCGAGCAGCTTTCGGGGCTCCGTTCGCGCCCAGATCAGGCGCTGGGCGTATTCGCGCGCACTTCGCCCGGCGAAGGGAGAGGCCGTGACCCGACGGATGGTGTGGATGTCGAGCACCGCACCGTACCGCTCGCGAACGGCTTGCTCGCTCTGGAAGTGCCGGACATGGGTGGGGTAGTCGAAGTTCGGCACGCTGCACACGAAATGTGTGCCGCTGGGCCAGAGCCCGACGACGTCGCGATCGTCGTGGATGTGCTCAAGCACCTCGGCGCAGACGATGCAGCCATACGCGCCGCGATAGCTCTCCGCCGAGAGGGCGTTGCCGACGAAGAACTCGGCCTGCTTCACGCGCGCCCGCGCCAGCGCGACCCCGGCTGGGCTGAAATCGAAACCGCGATAGGCGATGGCCGTGTTCCGGACCAGCAACTCGGCGAACAGCCCGCTGCCGCAGCCGACCTCCAGCACCGACTTCGCGCCGCTGGCGGCGACCAGCCCTAGCATGGCGCGGAACAGCGGCGCATAGATCGCCCTGGCCCGCGCGCCGCCATCCGATTCAACAGTTTCGTGCAGCGCGTCATACGCGCCGACGCCGGCCTCTTGGCCCATACCCGCCTCCCATCCGGCCATCCGTCCTTGGCGCTACCGGAGAGCCGTTGCCCGTCACGGCCGTGAGGCGCAAAACTGGCGTGAAATCGAACAGGTCGTATCAGACGCGATCCATGCCGGCTCCGGCACTGGCGGTACTTCTCCATATGGGCTATGGCCGCCAGCGCCGGGGCGAGGAGGAAACGCGACGATGGACGACGGCCTGCACGGACGCCGGGACCACAGGGGCAATTGGCGGCCTTTCGCGCCGATCGCCTACCCACCCGTTTTCGTGTGGCCCGTCCGGCCGCTTGGCATTCTCAAATGGCTTCCCGGCTACTATCTGTCTTGGAACGCCCTTTACGCGCTGATCGCGGTTCTCGTCTGGCTCTTTCTCACGCCTCCGCTCGACGCGATCGGCAGGCTGGATCCCGCCACGATCGTCTTCATCTTCGCCCGGAATGTGGTCCTGACTCTGGTATTCTTTGGGGCCTGGCATCTGCGCCTTTATATCCAAAAAGCCCAGGGGACCGCGTTCAAGTTCAACGTCAAGTGGCCGGAGCGTGACAAGCGCATCTTTCTGTTCGGCAGCCAAACCGCTGAGAACCTATTCTGGACTTTCGCGAGCGGGCTGCCGATTTGGACCGCTTACGAGGTGCTGACGCTGTACGCCTTCGCGAACGGATGGATTCCCTATCTCAGCTTCCAGGATCACCCATGGTGGTTTGTGGTGGTGATGCTCGCGGTGCCGCTGTTCCGGGAGATCCATTTCTACGCCGTGCATCGGCTGATCCACTGGCCGCCGCTCTATCGGGCGGTGCATAAGCTGCACCACAAGAACGTCAATCCCAGCCCCTGGTCTGGCCTGGCGATGCACCCCGGCGAGCACCTTCTGTATTTCTCGGCGGTCCTGATCCATTGGGTCGTTCCGTCGCATCCGGTACATGCCCTGTTCAATTTGATCCATCTCGGCCTCGCTCCGGCGCCCGGCCACGCCGGGTTCGACAAGGTGGTGCTCGGCGAGAGCCGCGCCATCGACACGCATTGCTACGCCCACTACCTTCACCACAAGCATTTCCGGTGCAACTATGCGGATGGTGCCATCCCGCTGGACAAGTGGTTCGGCAGCTTCCACGACGGGTCTGACGCGGCGCATGAGGCCATGAGCATCCGGTTGAGGACGAAATCCACTGGCGCGAGGGAAGCTCAGGCTTAACCCAAGGGCCTTGGGCACGCGCATGGGCGCGCGGCGCGGCTCCCTCTCCACCCCTTGGGGTGGAGGAAGTTCAGGCTACCCTTGAGCGATGCGTGAATACCAAAGGATGAAGCAGGAGGGGCCGATGCTTGTCGAACTGACTGGCCGTGCCGCTGTGATCACCGGGGCGAGCAAAGGGCTGGGCCTGGCCATGGCGACCGAGTTCGCCGCCTCCGGCGCGGACGTGGCCATCCTCGCCCGCCGCTCCGATGTCCTGGAGGAGGCGAAGGCGCAGATCGCGCGCACCGCGCGCGGCCGGATCGTGGCGATCCCGTGCGATGTCGCCAAGGCGGCGGATTGCCGTGCCGCCTACGAGGCCGCGACCGGCGCCTTTGGCAAAGTCGATATCCTGGTCAACAACGCTGGAACCTCGCGGGCCATGCCGTTCGAGCAAGTGACGGACGAGATCTGGCAGGAGGATCTGGATCTCAAGCTGTTCGCGGCGATCCGCATGACCCGCCTCGCGCTGCCAGGGATGCGCGAGCGGCGCTGGGGCCGGATCATCAATGTGCTCAACATCGGGGCCAAGGCGCCGCGCGCGGGCAGCGCGCCCACTGCCGTCTCGCGCGCCGCCGGGATGGCGCTGACCAAGGTGCTGGCCAACGAGAACGCGGCGCATAACGTGCTGGTGAACGCCCTGCTGGTGGGCCAGATCGTCTCCGACCAGTGGGTGCGCCGCCACGCCGCCCAGGGGGCCAATACAGGCGCCAACACCTCGTTCGAGGAGTTCGCGGCCAAGCTGGGCACGAACATCCCGCTCGGCCGCATGGGCCGGGCCGAGGAGTTCGCGGCCATGGCGTGTTTCCTATGCTCCGATCGCGCCGGGTTCACGACTGGGACAGCGATCAATATGGACGGCGGCGCCTCTCCGGTGGTGTAGAAGCCTCCCGGCATTCGGGAGAGAGAGGCCGTGACGGCGAAGATCATCCCCGTCTCCCCCTTCGATTGCGTCGTGTTCGGCGCGACGGGAGACCTGACCCTGCGCAAGCTGCTGCCCGCGCTGTACTGGCGCTTCCGCGATGGGCAGATGCCGGAGAGTTCGCGGATCATCGGCGCCGCCCGCTCCGAGTTCGACGACTCAGGGTTCCAGGAGCGGGCCAGCGCCTCCCTGGAGGCGCATGTCGATCCGGCGGCATTGGACCCTCAGACCGTGCGGCGGTTCCTTGCCCGGCTCTCCTACGTTCCGGTGGACGTGATGCGCCCAGGGGGCGGGTGGGACGCGCTGCGCGCCCGGCTGGAGGCGGAGGACCGGATACGAGTCTTCTACCTGGCGGTCGCTCCCAGCCTCTATGGGCCGATCTGCCGCAATATCGGCGCGCATGGCTTGGCGACGCCGGACTCGCGGGTGGTTCTGGAAAAGCCGATCGGGCACGACCTTGAGTCGGCGCGGGCCATCAACGACGAGGTGGGGCGGGTCTTCACCGAGGCGCAGACCTTCCGCATCGACCACTATCTGGGCAAGGAGACGGTGCAGAATCTGCTCGCGCTGCGCTTCGCCAACTCGATTTTCGAGCGGCTGTGGAACAGCGATGTCATCGACCACGTGCAGATCACGGTCGCCGAGACGGTCGGGCTGGAGGGGCGCGGCGGCTACTATGCCCACGCCGGCGCGCTGCGCGACATGGTGCAGAACCACCTGTTGCAGCTCCTCTGCCTGATGGCGATGGAGCCGCCCGTCTCGCTCGACGCCGATCGGGTGCGCGACGAGAAGCTGAAGGTGCTGCGGGCGCTGCGCCCGCTGGAGCCGCACGAAGTGGGCGCGCTGACGGTGCGCGGGCAGTACGGGCCGGGCGCGGTGGACGGCCGGCCCGTGCCCGGCTACCTCGCCGACCTGGGCGAGCCGTCCACGACCGAGACCTTCGTCGCCCTCAAGGCCGAGGTGCGGAGCTGGCGCTGGGCCAATGTGCCGTTCTACCTGCGTACCGGCAAGCGCCTGCCGCAAAAGGTAAGTGAGATCGTGGTGCAGTACCGTGCCCTGCCGTTCTCCATCTTTCCCCCGACCGTCGCCGAGTTGCAGCCCAACCGCCTGGTGATCCGCCTCCAGCCCGAAGAGGGGATGCGTCTTGAGATGATGACCAAGGAGCCGGGGCCGGGCGGGTTGCGGCTCACCCCCACCGGGCTCGACATCAGCTTCGAGAAGGCGTTCGGCCTGCGCTACCCGGACGCCTATGAGCGGCTGCTGATGGACACGGTGCGCGGCAACGCCACCCTGTTCATGCGCCGTGACGAGGTGGAGGCGGCCTGGGCCTGGGTGGAGCCGATCCTGGAGGCCTGGGCCGCCCGCCCCGACCACCCGCGCCCTTACCCCGCCGGGAGCTGGGGGCCGACCGCGGCGATCGCGCTGATCGAGCGGGACGGGCGCACCTGGCACGAAGAGGCGGGGGGAGGGTAGCGGCGGGCGCAAGCCCCGATAACTATAGTGACATTTTCTTAGTTATACGTTAGTTTGCTCTCTGCAACAAGGGAGCACGCTATGGCGAACGAGACCGAGGACGGGTTGGGCGGCTGGGATGTCGTGCGAGTTCCCTAGTGTCGCCTGAGTTGGCCGCGCTTGAGGCCAAGGCTGCTCAGAGCGCCAAGGCGCCGCACCGTGCGAAGCACCAGCCCGAGCTGCGACCTCCCTCCGAGCTGCACACCTCGCAGAGGGGTAAGGAGTTCATCTTCAAGAAGGAGGCTGCTAACCCCGAGATCACGCAACGCACCCACTGGCCCGGCTGGGAGAGCGGGGTCACGTGAAATTCTACTTCGCAGCACCGGACCAGATGGACCCTTACGGGAGCGTCGTGCCAGACGCGTACGATCCGGCTTTTACTCTCGAAACTCCAGCGCTTACGTACGATCGAGAAGAGGGTATCCTATGTGAATTCGGAAGTAATTCTGGGCCGGAGCAGATCTACTATCGCTGTCCGGCACGGACGCCGCACAAACGATGATCTACTCCGCTGTCTGCCATGGTGCTTCGATGACCAGCTCTCAACGCACTTTGCTGTTGTGCTGTTCTTGACCCTTGCCCGCTTTAGCCCAGGCGGGTGCCCGCGCCACACACGACATGCGGGCTGCGGACACCCTGGCTGATACCGCTCTATCCGGTCGTATCAAGCACCCATACGCCGCGCGCGCCCCTTCGATGGCGCGGGCCGTGCGGCCTCGCGCATCGCGCCAAGACCTTGCGAGAGCGCTCGCTGATAGAGAAGGCTATCCAGCCCATAGGCCATCATGCGGAAGCCGTGGCCGATGTAGTCGCGCGCCCATGTCTCGTCGGTGGCCATGAATCCGGCGACCTTGCCGTGGCGTTCGGCCGCGGCGACGATGGCGCGCACGGCGTCCAGGTAGCGCGGGTGCTCGAACTGACCGGGGATGCCCATGAAGCTGGTCAGGTCGAAGTGGCCGAGCCACAGCACGTCCACGCCGTCCACGGCCGCGATCTCCTCGGCCGCCTCCGCCCCGCGCGCCGTCTCGATCTGCACGATCACCTGCGTGCGGGCGTGGGCGGCGGCGATCTTGTCGGCGACGGAACCAGCCTCGTAGTCGTCATGCGCCACGCCGAAGGCCGCGCCGCGCACGCCGCCTGCCGACGGATAGCGAGCGTAGCTCGCGATATCCCGCGCCTGCGCGGCGGTCTCCACCATCGGGACCATGATGCTCATGGCGCCGGCGTCCAGGCAGCGCGCGATGAAGTGGTACTGCGTCGCGGGCACGCGCACGCCCGGCACGATGCCAATGCCCCGACAGGCGGCAAGCTGCGCCTTCATGGTCTCGATGCCGGCGCCGCTGTGCTCCATATCGAATATTATGAATTCCGCGCCCGCCGCGCGCGCGATTTGTGGCATACCAGGCGAGAAGAACTCGAAGGCCATGGCGCCGAAGGCATGACCACCCTCGGCAATGCGCTGCTTCACTGGGTTGTCTCGCATCGGATACTCCGTTCCCAGGGGTGCTTGGCAGCCTAGCCGCTTACCGCCGCCGGAAACAGCCCGGCACCACGCTCACTGCGCCAGCAACTCCTTCAGCTTCCCATCTAGGAATCGCACGTCCTCCGGATTCGTGCCGGGGCCGCCCGCGAAATGGCCCCAAATGGAGGGGACCGGAACATATTCCGCATTCGGCATGTGCTTGACCTCGAACTGGCTGTCCTCGGGCGGAAAATACAGGTCGGTCTGCCCCGGCATCACGTAGGCACGCGCCTTGATGGCGCCCAGCGCCTTGCGGAAGTCGCCACCGTAGGTCTGGTTGGCGCTGATGTCGCCATTCTGCCAAGTCCACAGCATGGCCAGCAGATTGTTGGGATCTTTTGGAAGGAAGAATCCTTCCCAGAAGGCGACGAGGAAATCCTCCAGCGAGGAGTAGCCAAGCGCCTTGAGATCCAATTCCTCGCGGTAGAATGCCTGGGAGAAGCCCCAGCCCGCATAGACCCGCGCCATCGCGCGCAAGCCTTTCTGGGGCTTGGCGATGTACCAGCCATCGGCGAAGGCAACATCCGCGGTCAGCGCCGCCCTGACGCCCTCCAGGAACACGAAGTTGTGGCGCGAGCACTTGGCCGAGCCGCAGAACGGGGCGATGCGCTCCACCATGTCGGGATACAGGGCGCCCCAGTGGAAGGTCTGCAACGCACCCATGGACCAGCCGACCACCAGACGCAGCCGCTCGATGCCGAATTTCTCCGCCACCAGCCGGTGCTGCATCCGCACGTTGTCATAAGCCGTCACCTTGGGGAAGCGCGGCCCATTGTACGGCTCCGGCGTGTTGCTGGGAGAAGACGAGAGGCCGTTGCCGATCATGTTGGGGATGATGATGAACTGGGTGGCGGGATCGAGCGCCATGCCGGGTCCGATCAGCCACTCATTATCGTAGTGCTGGCCCGAGTACCAGGTCGGGTAGACGATCGCGTTGTCCTTGGCGGGGCTGAGCGTGCCGAAGGTTTTGTAGGCGAGCTTGCAGCTCCGGATCGTCGCGCCGCCTTGCAGCCTGACATCGCCGAGGTCGAAGATCTCGTAATCATGAGGCATGTGCGCCCTCCCTTCTCAAGGTTGCGCGGCAAACGTCGTCAGTGGCCGATCATCCAGGGCCTTTGGTGGACATGCCCGTGGCGGTGCGCCCCGGCCGTGCTCTTCAAACGGTACTCCGTTGCCGGCTCGTGGGCGCTTTTCTCATTGCGGGCCTCCGCGACGTAGCGGATCGCGGCCCAGGAGGTGCGGACATGCGGGCTGGCGAGCGCGCGCGGGGCGAGTTCCCCGCATTTCGGGCAGGGATGCGGCGCCGAAGCTTCCGCAATCGGACGCAAGGCCGCGAAATCGCCGCACACGCGGCAGATGTACTCGTAGGTCGGCATTCGTTCCCTCCTTGTCGCGGCGGAGCGCCCGAAGGCGCCCCGCTTCGGCCGCTCAGGTGCAGCGCGCGAGATCGGCCTTGCTCGAGTCGACGCGCTTCTGCGGTCCTTGCGCGTTCGGCTTGATGTCGAAGTCGAACATCTCGCAGGGCAGCGCGACCGAAACGCACGCGTTCGGTATGTCCACGACCCCGCCGACGCGCCCCTCGACCGGCGCGCAGGACAAGATGACGTAGGCTTGCTCCCGCGAATAGCCGAACTTAGCGAGATAATTCATCGCGTTCAGGCAAGCCCGGCGATAGGCGAGGGTGGCGTCGTTGTAGCGCTGCTCGCCATCGTCGGTC
>DATFDN010000549.1:0-3532 GCA_035252035.1 Acetobacteraceae bacterium
GATGCGCGCCGTCTGGGTGCGCGAGGCGCGCAACCTGCTCCGTTTCGAGCGGCGGGCGGCGGCGGCCAGCGCGGTCACGCTGTTCGTGTCCAGGCAGGAGGCCGCCCGCTTCGCCGAGCTGGGGCCGGAGGCGCGCGCGCGGATCGACTGGGTGGAGAATGGCGTTGATCTAGACGCTTTCTCCCCGGCCCGCGCCTGGCCCGATCCGTTCCCCAATCCCGGCCCGCATCTCGTCTTCACTGGGCATATGGACTACTGGCCGAATATCGACGCGGTCCAATGGTTCGCGGCCGAGGTGATGCCCCGTCTGTGCGCCCGGCGCCCGGCGCCGCGGTTCTGGATTGTTGGCGCCAATCCATCCGAGGCGGTCAAGCAGCTTGCCGCGCTTCCCGGCGTGCATGTGACCGGGCGGGTTCCGGCGGTGCAGCCCTACATCGCCCACGCCGCCGCCTGCGTGAGCCCGTTGCGCATGGCGCGCGGCATCCAAAACAAGGTCTTGGAGGCGATGGCCATGGGTCGTCCGGTGGTCGCCTCGCCGCAAGCCTTCGAGGGGGTGCGCGCGGAAGCGGGGACGCACCTCCTGGTCGCCGACGGCGCGGAGGAGACCGCTAGGGCCGTCCTCGCAGTCCTCGATGGACGCTATCCCAGGCTCGGCGAGATGGCGCGGCGGGCGATGGAGGAGGGTTATGCGTGGAAGGCGACGTTGCGGCGGTTGGATGCGCACATCACACGATGTCTCGCCTGATTACATCGCCGCCGGGTCGCTCGTCTCGAACGTGTCCCCGCCATAGCCCGCCTCAAGGGGAATCCGCATGACGCGCCCGGTTTCGGTTCGCGTCACCTTCGGCTGCACGGTGACGATCGGCGTCGCCCGCGCCGCCTCGATCACCGCCGCCGCCGTGCTCCAGCGGGCGAGCTTTTGCAGGTTCAGCCGGGTCGGGAACACGAGCTTCCAGCGTCCCTCAGCCGCTTCGGCCAGGGCGCGGGCCGGTTGAGTCCAGACGGAATCGACCGACTCCGAGCCGTCATGCACCGCCAGATGATCGGCCGGGGCGCGGGCGACAAAGAAATGCGTGTCGAACCGCTTGGGCACCGCCGGCGGGGTGATCCAGTGCGCGAAGCGGGTCAGCAGCTCGGTTCCGAGCACTAGATCCTCGGCTTCGAGCATGGCCGCGAAATCCGATCCGGGGGTCAGCGCGCGCAGCCTTTGCGCATCGATCAGGCCCGTAGCGCCGCGCGGGCGGGCGAGCAGGACGCCGCATTCCTCGAACACCTCCCGGATGGCGGCCACCCGCAGCGCGCGCTGGTCCGGATCAAGGCCCGCTGGCCCACCGCAGCGCGGCCCCTCGGCCAAGGCGCGATCTCCCGGATCGACCCGGCCGCCGGGGAACACCAGGGCGCCGGATGCGAACTCGATCTGGCGGTGGCGCACCACCATGAACACCTCGATCCCCCTTGGCCCATCGCGCAGCAGGACGACGGTGGCGGCGGGGCGCGGGATGGCGGGTTCGGTGTTCATGGCCGGAGTGGACCATTCGTGGATTGACCGGGCAAGCGTGTGGGCAAGGTGCAAAGCGTGTCCTTGAAATTGGTGGTCCGCTGGACCAGTATAATCCGGTGTGGAACCCGGCGGACCTCTCGTTCGACATGATCGACGATCTGACATCCGATCCGGTGGTAACGATCGGTGTGGAGACCCCCATTGGGCGCTTGGGGTTCATGGCCGAGCCGGAGATGGTCGGAGCGATCCTGATCCTACGTCGCCTACACGTGCAGGGTGCCTCGGCCAACAGGATCAGCGCGGCAAATCTGATGGTACTCGCCCAGACGGTGATGGAAAGGATGGATCTCGATGGACTCGTCGTTGAGGGAGCGCTTCGCACGACTGGGGCCAATCCGGGCCGTCGGCCGAGCATCCTCCGGTTCTCCCGCCGTCTTCGTCCTGCGTCTGCCTCGCGCGCAAGCAGCCGTTAAGACTGTGGACGGAGCGCTTGCGCTCGCGCGCTGCGGCTTGCCCCTGCTGCGGGCGAAGCGGGCCATGGAGGAGCTTATCGATAAGGGCAGTGTCTTTGTCGATCTTCCGACAATCGAGAATCGTGGCGCGCTGGTGGCCGGGCTTGCGGAGGCTGGCATTGCCGCGGCGCCCGTCGATCCGCCGCAAGCAATGGATGTGCGCGCTTTGCGTGAGCGCCTGGGATTGACAAGGGAACAATTCGCCGCGCGTTACGGGCTTGAAGTCGAGACCGTCCGGAACTGGGAGGCGGGACGCCGGGAACCGGATACGACAGCGCGCAGCTACCTTCGTGCGATTTCGAACGACCCGAAGCATGTTGAACAGGCGTACGCGCCCACGCCCGCCTCCACTCAGTCATAAACAGGCACGGTCGTCTGCCGTTCCTTGAAGGAATCAGAAGCGAGGCGTTCGCTTTTCCACGAAGGCGCGCACCCCTTCGCTGTAGTCAGGGCCGAAATAGACACGCCGCCGAAGGCCGTGAATGCGTTCGAACGTCGCTGGACTGATGGGCATTGCCTCCGCGAGGGCGCGGGCCGTCGCCTTGAATGACGAGATCGCCGCCGGAGAGCGGGTCGTGATCAGCGCCGCGATCTCATAGACGCGCTTTTCGAGGTCAACCGCCGGTATCAGATCATTGAGGATGCCGACGCGCAGCGCCCGTTCCGCCTGGACGGGCTCCGCCGTGCTGAACATCTCGACCACCATGTTCAACGGGAGCCGGTTGAGGAAGTGCAGCACACCGACTGCGTTGTACGGCAGGCCGAGCTTCGCCGGCGTGATCGCGAAGGCGCAGGTTTCGTCGCCGAACACCATGTCGCAGGTCATCACCAGGTCGCACGCCCCGCCCCACGCCGATCCCTGCACCATCGCGATGACCGGGGCGGGGAACTCTTCCACCGCGCGGAGCAACTGCTCCAGCGGGTCATCGTATGGCAGCGGATCTCGGTCGGCGTGCGGGAGTTCGGCGATATCATGCCCGGCTGACCAGACCTTCCGTGGCGTGGCGCTGCGGAGCACCACGACGCGCGCCTTGTCCTTCTGGAACTGGGCGAACGCCGTCAGGCATTCCTCGATCAGAGGTTCGCTGAGCGCATTGCGCTTTGCATAGTGGTCAAAGGCAATCGTCGCGACATGGCCCTCCATGCCGACCTTGATGAACTCCATCGGGAATCTCCTCGGATCAGCGTGATCTTGTTCGGCACCGCCATGAACGCAGCCGCAGGCGGGTGGCGCTAACGATCATCGCGGCCACTTTACGCGCTCCGCCGCTTCAGCGCGCGTGTATCAATGCAGCACGCGGTTCCCGGCAATCGGCGGACCAGCTCCTTAAGCTCTCCACGCGCAACCTTCTGGCTCGCGGTGAGTGGCAGCGCGTCAAGGAAGGCGACCCAGCCGGGAACCTTGAAGTAGGACAGCTCCTCCAGCGCCGCGCGCACGATGGCTTCGGCCGTCTCCGCCATGCGCGCGGGCTCGATGGTCGCGCGCGGGACGATGCAGGCCAGCACCTCTTCCTCGCGC
>DATFDN010000550.1:0-2256 GCA_035252035.1 Acetobacteraceae bacterium
CAGCCCGCCGCCGCAGCCGACATCCAGCACCCGCAGGCTGCTCGCGCCCGGGAAGGCGCGCGCGGCGCGTCCCGCGATCCACGCGACCCGCGCCGGGTTCATGCGGTGCAGCGCCCGCATCGGACCGCGCGGATCCCACCAGCGTCCGGCGAGGGCATCGAATCGCGCCACCTCGGCGGACGAGACCGTACTCTCCTGCATGTTGCCCCCCGCTTCGCGCATCAGTATGTGTGTGCGCCGCGCGGCGCGCGCCAGCACCCGTCCAAGCGCCGCCCGACCACCAGCAGAGGCGGCTCTCCTTCAATGGCTCGTATCGTGATGAAGTTTGGCGGCACCTCGGTCGCCGACCTCGACCGGATTCGCAATGTCGCCGCGCGGGTCAAGCGCGAGGTGGATGCCGGCAACGAGGTCGCGGTGGTGGTCTCGGCGATGGCCGGCGTCACCAACCAGCTTGTCGCCTGGTGCCAGGCGCTCTCCCCGCTGCACGACGCGCGCGAATACGACGTGGTGGTGGCGACGGGCGAGCAGGTGACGACCGGCCTGCTCGCGATTGCGTTGCAGAATATGGGGGTGGAGGCGCGTTCCTGGCAGGGCTGGCAGGTGCCGATCCGCACCAACAAGGCGCATGGCAGCGCCCGCATCGAGAGTATCGAGGCCGGCGAGTTGATCCGCCGGATGCAGGCCGGGCAGGTCGCGGTAGTCGCCGGCTTCCAGGGGATCGGCCCCGATCACCGCATCACCACGCTCGGCCGGGGCGGGTCCGACACGTCCGCCGTGGCGCTTGCCGCCGCGCTGCGCGCGGATCGCTGCGACATCTACACCGACGTGGACGGGGTCTATACAACGGACCCGCGAATCGTCGCCAAGGCGCGTAAGCTCGACCGAATCGCCTACGAGGAGATGCTGGAACTGGCCTCGGTCGGCGCCAAGGTGTTGCAAACGCGCAGCGTCGAGCTGGCGATGAACGAGGGGGTGCGGGTGCAGGTTCTCTCCAGCTTCGAGGACGTGCCGGGAACCCTGGTGGTGGATGAGGACGAAATCGTGGAAAAGCAGAACGTTGCCGGCATCGCTTATTCCCGCGACGAAGCCAAGATCACCGTCCGGCGCGTCCCCGACCGGCCGGGCATCGCCGCCGCCCTGTTCGGCACGCTCTCGGAGCAGAACGTCAACGTCGATATGATCGTGCAGAACGTCTCGGCCGATGGCACGACCGACCTCACCTTTACCGTTGGCAAGGCGGACCTGCCGCGCGCCATGGCGGCGCTCGACATCGTGCGCCCTCAGGTGGGCTATGCCGAGGTGCTGGCCGATCCGGATGTGGCCAAGATCAGCGTGGTCGGGGTCGGGATGCGCAGCCATGCCGGGGTGGCGAACACGATGTTCAGCGCGCTCGCCGACAAGGCGATAAACATACAGGTTATCTCCACCAGCGAGATCAAGGTCAGCGTGTTGATCGCCGCGGAGTACACGGAACTCGCGGTCCGCGCGCTGCACGCCGCGTATGGTCTCGATGTCGCCTGAAGGCGTCGCCCTCGCCTCCCCGCGCCGCGCGGCCGAGGCCGCGCTTGACGCGCTCTGGGGGCGGGGCACGCGCTTCCTCGGCTGCCGCTACGCCATCATGGGCGGGGCGATGAGCTGGGTGAGCGAGCATCATCTCGTCTCGGCGATATCCAACGCGGGCGGCTTCGGGGTCATCGCGTGCGGCTCCATGGACCCGACGCAGCTTGCCGCCGAGATCGCGGCGACCCAGGCAATGACAGAGGCGCCGTTCGGGGTCAATTTGATCACCATGCACCCGGCGCTGGACGAGCTGATCGCGGTCTGCCTGCGCGCCGGCGTCTCGCATGTGGTTCTGGCGGGGGGAATCCCGCCCGGCGCCGCGGTGCGCGCGATCAAGGATGGGGGGGCCAAGCTGATCGCCTTCGCCCCGGCGCTGGTCCTGGCCAAGCGGCTTGTGCGCTCCGGCGTCGATGCCCTCGTCATCGAAGGCTCCGAAGCGGGGGGGCATATCGGCCCGGTGTCGTTGACCGTGCTCGCCCAGGAGATCCTGCCGCATATCAGCGAGGTGCCCGTCTTCGTGGCCGGCGGGTTGGGGCGCGGCGAGGCGATCCTGGCCTATTTGGAGATGGGCGCATCCGGCGCCCAGCTTGGCACGCGCTTCGCCGCCGCGACGGAATCGATCGCTCATCCCCGCTTCAAGCAGGCCTTCATCCGCGCCAACGCCCGCGACGCCCTGCCCTCGGTGCAGCTCGACCC
>DATFDN010000551.1:0-6955 GCA_035252035.1 Acetobacteraceae bacterium
ACCACCAGCCGCTGCGAGAAGCCCATCACCGCGCGCATGATGTGCTCGATCAGGATGACCGTCACGCCCGCCGCGTTCAGCCGCAACAGCAGCGCCAGGATGTCGTCCACCTCGTTGTGCGACAAGCCGGCCATCGCCTCGTCCGCGATCAGCAGCTTCGGCTCCGCCGCCATGGCGCGCGCCAGCTCCAGCTTGCGCATCTCGATCTGCGTCAGATCCGCCGGAAGCAGCGCCGCCTTCGCCTCCAGCCCGACCGACTCCAGCAGCGTGTGGCACCGCGCGCTAATCGCCTCGGCGCCGACATGTTCGTGCAATGCGTACTCGATCGGGACGCGCAGATTGTCCGCCACCGTCATCGTCGGGAACGGGCGCGGCAACTGGAAGCTGCGCGCGAGGCCCAGCCGCGTGCGCCGGTGCGCCGCCATGTGATCAAGCCGGTGCCCGGCGAAGCGCACCATGCCAGCGTCGTGGCGCAGCGTGCCCGACAGGCAGTTCACCAGCGTGCTCTTGCCCGAGCCATTCGGGCCGATCAACCCCACCCGCTCGCCCGGCATGATCGAAAGGTCGATCGCGTGCAGCGCGACGAAGCCGCCGAACCGCTTGCCCAGCCCGGACACCTCAAGCAGCGCCGTCACGGGCGCAACCACGCCATCAGCCAGCGCCGCCGCGCCCGCGCCGGGCTGCGCACGCCCGCCAGGCCCATCAGCCCGTTCGGCGCGACCACCACGAAGCCCACCAACAGCACGCCCACGATCAGCAGGTTCAACGCCGAGGAGATCGTCACCGTCGCCACTTGCTGCAACGTCCCCAGCAGCACCGCCCCGACCACCGGCCCCGCCCAGCTCGCCGTCCCGCCGATCAGCGGCATGGCGATGCTGTTCACCGCGTAGCCGAGGCTGAACGCCGAGGCCGGATCGAGGAAGGTCACATAGAACGGCAGCGGCGCTCCCGCCATGCCCATCAGCCCGCCGGAAAGGACGGTCGCGAGCAGCTTCAGGCGCAGCGTGGGAACCCCCGAGGCTTCGGCCGCCAGCTCGTCGTCGCGGATCGCGGCGAAGCCCCGTCCCAGGCGCGACCGCTCGATCCAGCGCGCCAGCGCCACCGACAGCACGGCGAGCGCGAGCATCAGCAGGAACAGGTACTGGATGTAATCGATGCCGAGCAGCGCCGTCCGCGTCGGCCGCACGGCGTAGGCCCCGCCCGAGCCGCCGACGAACTCCCAGTTCACGATCAGCGTCTGCAACACCACCGCCATCGCCAGCGTGGCGATGGAGAAGAACGCGCCGCGCAGCCGCAAGGTGAGATAGCCCATGCCGAGTCCCACCACGGCGGAGACGAAGCCGCCGCACAGGATCAGCGCCGGGATCGGCGCCGCCGCCCAAATCTTGCCCAACGCGACGGTCGTGTACGCACCCAGCGCGAAGAACCCGGCCGTGCCGAAGTTCACGTACCCCGTGTAGCCGCCGAGCACGTTCCACGCCGTCGCCAGCACGATGTACTGCAGCACGACGTAACCGGCGAAGAACACGTAGGCGTTGCCGATGCCGAGCGCGACGGCGTAGCAAGCGGCGCCGCACAGGACAGACCAGCCGAGGAAGGCCGGGCCACGCATCAGCGCCCGAACAGCCCGGCGGGCCGGACCGCGAGGGCCGCCAGCAGGAACCCGAAAGCCACCGCCGGCGCCCAGGACGGGCCATAGAAGGTCGCGGTCAGGCTCTCGACCGTGCCGAGCGCCACGGCGGCGAGGACCGTGCCGGGAAAGCTGCCCAGGCCCCCGAGCACGCAGATCGCGAAGACCCGGCCGATATAGTCGCGCGCGACCGACGGCTCGACCGGCTGAATGATGATCAGCACCGCGCCCGCGACCGAGGCGGTCGCGATCGACAGGCCGAACGCAACCCGCTTGATCCGCACCGGATCGGCCGCCATCAGCCTGAGCGCGAGCGCGTCCTGCGCCACCGCCTGCACCGCGCGGCCGGTGAAGCTGCGGGAGAGGAACATCTGCAACAACCCGATCAGGCCCAGCGAGACGAGGCAGGGCACGA
Source organism: Acetobacteraceae bacterium (assembly GCA_035252035.1). Taxonomy (GTDB): domain Bacteria; phylum Pseudomonadota; class Alphaproteobacteria; order Acetobacterales; family Acetobacteraceae; genus DATFDN01. Next base: position 2,046 of record DATFDN010000551.1, read on the forward strand.
GCAGGCGCAGCGGCAGCTCGATCACGCCGAGATGCAGGCTCGCGCCGATATAGGGCGCCTGCACCAGCCGGTAATCGACGCCGAAGGCGAGGATCAGGCCGACTTCGGTGATGAACAGCAGGCCGAAGAAGAAGGCCAGCCCCCGCAGGCTCTGGTCGCCGCGCCGCTCGAAGGAGAGATGATAGATCTGATAGATCCCGGCGCCGAGCGCGTAGAAGACGGGAAGCAGCACCAGGCTGGCCAGGATCGGATCGATCCCCCATCGGTCATTGAGCAGCCACGCCCCATAGGAACCAAGCACGATGAAGGCCGGATGCGCGATGTTGACGATGTCCAGCATCCCGAAGGAGATCGACACCCCGATCGTCACCGCCGCGTAGAACCCGCCCAGCAACAGGCCGGAGACGAGCGCGTTGCCAAGCAGGTCGAGGGAGAGGTCCATTACCTGTTCCGCCACACCGGCTTCCGCTTCTCCGCGAACGCCTTCGGCCCCTCGATGTAATCCTCGCTCTCCGCGTTCTCCTTCTGCGCCGGATAGGCCGTGCGGATCGCCTGTTCGAGCGTCGGCTCGTTCATCCCGCGATACACCGCCTGCTTGGAGGCGCGCACCGCCTTGGGCGAGCACTCCAGGATCAGCGCCGCCCAGCGCCGCGCCGCGTCCAGCGCCTGGCCCTCCGGCACCACCTCGTTGACGAAGCCGAGTTCCTTCCCCTCGCGCGCCGGGACGCGCCGCCCGGTCAGGATCATGCCCAAAGCCTGCTTCTGCGGGATGACGCGCGGCAAGCGATGCACCCCGCCCGCCCCGGCGATCAGCCCGACGCGCGGCTCGGGCAGCGCGAAGAGGGCGTTCTCGGAGGCAACGATGATGTCGCAGGCCAGCGCGATCTCGAACCCGCCCCCCATCGCGATCCCGTTCACCGCCGCGATCAGCGGCTTGTCGAGATCGAAGCGCAAGGTCAGGCCGCCGAAGCCGCTGCGCGGCGTCGGCCCCCGCCGCCCGGCCGCCTGCACCTTGAGGTCGTTGCCGGCCGAGAAGGCGCGCGGCCCGGCGCCGGTGACGATCCCCACCCACAGATCATCGCGCGCGGCGAACTCGTCCCACACGCGCTCCAGCTCGTGGTGTGCCTCGCTGTGCAGCGCGTTCATGACCTCGGGCCGGTTCAGGGTGACGATCCGCACGCGGCCGTCGTCCTCGACTTGGCAGTACGTGAGGTCCGACATCGTGCCCCCCTGTGCATTGCCCCTTTTGCCAGGGCTGCTGCCACTATAGCCCCGGAGAGGATGGCACCCAAACCGGCTCGGGCGCATCGCCTGTGACGCCCGTTACAGCCAGCGGCGCGGGAAACCGTATGCTCACGCCTTTCTGGGGGGCAAGAGTGATGGCGACAACGGGAGACACGGCACGCGCGGCGCCACCCTGGGGGGCGGGATGGACCGTTGCCATAACAACTTTCCTCGTTCTCCAGAGCGCGGCGGTCCGGGCGGAGCCATCCGCGCAGGAACAGGCCCGCCAGCAACGGCTGCGCCTGCTGTGCGCATTGACGTTCGGAGACTTTTCCGAACCATTCGAGGCGTTGATGTTCCGCCGATGCCTTGCGCATCCCGAGCAGGTGCTGCGGCCAAGGCGGCCGATCAACATGCCGCTGCTGGTGAACCCCCATCCCACGCCGCTGCTCCGCCCAGGAATGCCGCCGGGCCAAGCGGAGATCGCGAGCCGCGCCCGCCCGGCCGATGCCCAGCAGTCGCCGAACCGGTTGCCCCAGCAGCTTCGGCCGCTCGGCCCTGGCTTGAACAAGGGCAACATCGATTCAAATATCGGTGCCCAGCGTTACTATTTCTGGGCTGGTCCCGGCGAAGTACGGGTCAGCATGGCCTTCAAGGAGATGGGTGTCTTCGGAAACCCATTCAGGCAGGCACTCACCTTCGACTTCCTCAATGAAGCCGGCCGCCTTTTGTCCCACAATGCCATTGTCTCCGAGGGAAGGCTGGAGGCCGGCGAGACCGGCGGCAATCTCGCGGCCCGCCAGAAGCTCATTCTTCTCGTCAAGCCGCAGGAAGGTCTCATTCGGATGGGCGGCTACTACGAGATCAGGGTAACGGGTGCCGCGACATTCGACCGCTCCACCCCCGAAGGCACGAATGTTGTTCCTGAAGACACAAGCCTGGTCCACCCAGGCACCAGCCTGGTCCGCCCGGGTGGCGCGAGCTTGATCGCGCCCGGCAAACGATGACCGATGTCTTGTGACGACTTCGCCTCGCGGTTTGGCTTTTGGCCGATGCCAAAGTAGAATGGCGCAACCCTAGCTCGGGAGCATCGTCGCATGTCCGAGGAGGAATACCGGATTAGAATAGAGGCGCCTGACGAGGCCGCTGCGGCCGAGGGCGCGCGGCGGCTCGCAGACGATCTCAGGGAATTGCCGGGCGTGCTCGCGGCTGACCGCCGAAAAGCCGATGAATCCACGATGGACCTCGGCTCGATCGTGGGAGTGATCGCCGCCTCCGGGGCCACCACCGCGGTCGCGCAAGGCATTGCCGACTGGCTTCGGCGCCGGCGCGGAACGCGCCTCATGATCGAGCGAAAGGACGGCTCCGGCAGCATCAAAGTGGTGGTTGAAAGCATCGACCCGGACGCCGCGCTGCGGATCACGGAACTGATCGGAAGGGTCTAGTGCCTCATGGCGCACATCCTGGACCCGGCCCGTACGGTCGCGGTCGTGTTCGGCGCGCACGACTGGAGCCGGGCTGGGCAGCCGATTGCACCTTCCTTTCGGCGCTCCGCCAAGCACCTTCACGCGTATCTTCTAGCACCCCGCCCGCGCGGCTTGGGCCTGGAGCCCGATCTGCTGCTGGACCTGTTCGATGATCCGTCTTCCGCGGATGCCCAGCTTGGCCGCATCCGCGACACGATCAGAAGCCTCGTGCTTGAGCGGCGGCAGACGCCTCACTCGATACAGGACATCCTGATCTACTACGTCGGGCATGGCGCCTGCGAGGACGGCAGGCATCTTCACCTGCTGGTGCGAGACAGCAGCGAGGGGATCGAGGCCCAGACCAGCATCAATGCCCCGGATTTGGCGCAAGTTCTTCGCGTCGCGGCGCCTCAGCAGAGACGGATCATCATCCTCGATTGCTGTTTCTCGGAAAGGGCCGCCGAGGCGTTCGGCGCGATGGGACCGCTCGATGAGGCGGTCGCGGCGACAGCCCTGCGAGACCTTGCGCCGCAATCGCCGGCCCCGGAGCGTGGCACGCTGCTGCTCTGCTCAAGTCCGCGCAATCGCCCATCGAGGGGGCAGCCGTATGCCGAGCGCACATTGTTCACCGGCGCGCTGCTCAGCGTGCTCGCGGGGGGTACGCACCGCGCGTCCCCGATGCTGTCCTTCGCTGATTTGCGCGAAGACATTTATGACACCATGTTGCGGGAGTCGGACAAGGAGCCACCGCGCCCGGCCCTGCACCAGCCGGAGCAGCAGGCGGGCGACCTGACTAGGCTGCCCGCGTTCCCCAATCCGGCGGTATGCGAGGGGCCGTTTCCGGTCCCCCCTCCACCCGATCCGCCTCCGGTTCGCCCTCCGCCCGATCCGCCTCCCAAACCCGTCAATCGGCTCTTGCTCCTGTTCGCTTTCCTTGCCGCTCGCCCTTATCTTCCAATCATCGCTCTGGGACTTCTGGCGCTTGCAGCACTGGGGGCGTGGTTCGTCGCGCCTTCTCACCCGCCCGAATCAGCAAGTGCTCAGCCTACAGCCGAGAACACCCGAAAGGAAACACCAAGCCCACCCGACACGGGAAGCGGGGGGCTGGTCCGCCCACCAATATCCCTTACGAGTCCACCAGTATCCCTTACAAATCCTGACTCAAGATCGTTGATCGTCACGCGGCCCATCCACTGACAGAAGGCAGCCTCTCACCCCATCGCTCCATCCTCCCGCAACGCCGCGATCTCCGCCTCGCTATACCCCGCATCCCGCAGCACGGACGCGCCATCCGCCCCCGCCTCCGGCGCATGAGCGGGCGGCACCTTGTCCTGCCCGCCGATCCAAAACGGCGTGCTGACGGTCAGCAGCATGTCGCCGGCGAACGGGACCAGCGCCCCGCTCGCCAGCGCCTGCGCGTCCGGGATGTCCTCCATCTCGGCGACGATGCCGAACACGAGCCCGGTGGGTTCCAGCGCCGCGCACCAGGCGGCACGGTCGCGGGTGGCGAACACCCGATCCAGCGCCTCCGTCAACGCGCGCGCGTACCGGGCGCGTCCCTCCACCGTGGCGAAGCGCGGATCGTCCAATGCCGGACTGTCCAGCGCGCGGCGGAACGCCTCCCAGCGCCGCTGGTCGGGCACGATCGACAGGATCAGCCATTTGCCGTCGGCACAGCGGTAGTGGTTGCGCAGCGGGTGCCGCGATTCGGAGCGCGCCGGCTGCGGCGCCACCGCCTCGCCGCAGAGCCGCGCCTGCACCTGGCACCCGTTCGCCCACAGCCCGTTGGCGAGCAGCGACGATCCCACCGCCATGCCGTGCCCGGTGCGTTCGCGCTGAAAGAGCGCGGTCGCGATCGCGGCGTACAGCGTCACGCCGGACGGATGGTCGCCCATGCCCGACAGGGACCGCGCCGGGGGCGCGTCGCCCGCGCGCACCAAGTGCATCAGCCCCGACCGCGCCCACCAGGCCGTCGCGTCGAACCCCGGCTTGCTCGCCTCCGGCCCGGTCTCGCCATAGCCGGTGAACGCGGCATAGATCAGCCGCGCGTTGAGCGGGCGGAGATCCTCATAGCGCACGCCCAGCTTGCCGCGCACATCGGGCGGCGCGTTGGTGATGAACACGTCCGCCCCGCCCACCAGCCGCCGCAGCACCGCCTGCCCGGCCGGCTTGGTCAGGTCCAGGACTAGGCTCCGCCGCGCCCGCCCGTCGAGCATGAAA
>DATFDN010000552.1:0-26028 GCA_035252035.1 Acetobacteraceae bacterium
AGGTACCGGTCGCCGTCCTCGTCAGCCGACCCCGGCGGGCCGCCGATCACCTTGTCGCCCTGATCGTAGAAGATTTCCGAGCAGTAGCCGCACGGCCCGAGGGGACCCATCGCCCATAAATTGTCGGCATGACCGACAATGCGGGAGTCTGGCAGACCGGCGATCTTCTTCCACAGCGGACGCGCAACCTCGTCGGCCGGATGGACGGTGACCCAAAGCCGATCCTTGGCCAGTCCATACTCGCCGGTCACCAGGCGCCAGGCCAGCTCGATCGCGCGCTCCTTGAAGTAGTCGCCGAACGAGAAGTTGCCGAGCATCTCGAAAAAGGTGTGGTGGCGCGCGGTGTAGCCGACATTGTCGAGGTCGTTGTGCTTGCCGCCGGCGCGCACGCATTTCTGCGCCGTGGCGGCGCGCACGTAGGGTCGCCGCTCTTGTCCGGTGAAGACGTTCTTGAACTGCACCATGCCGCTGTTGGTGAACAGCAGCGTCGGATCGTTCCGCGGCACCAGGGAGGAGCTTGGCACCACCTGGTGTCCGTTGCGGGCGAAGTAGTCGAGAAAGGCGGCGCGGATGTCGTTGGAAGAGGGCATGGCGAGCAGGATATGGTCCGGATTGGCGGCCAAAGCACTAGCCCAGCCTCGCTGCCCTGTCACCCGCGCGGCTCGCAACGAGGCGCGGCGCGGCCCGTTCCCGATCCGCATGAGGCAGGGAGCGGGCGCGTGCGGGAACGAAGGGCGCTTCAGCCAAGGGGTGGCATGGCCTCCCTGCGCTGGGCCTTGACCACGGTGGCCGGCGTCGCGGGATTGGTGCTGGCCTCGGATGCCGTTCGAGGCGGGACGGCACCATATCCCCACACGGCCAGGGTTGAGCCCCCACCCCCACCCGCGCCCCTGCCGAGGCGGTTCGCGACCTTGTTCCCCAGCACCTTCGCGATGGTGATGGCGACCGGCATCATCGCGATCGACGCGCTGCGGATCGGGCGGACGCAAATCGGCTGGGCCTTGTTCGCCACGAACATGGGCGCTTGGCTGCTGCTGTGGCTGGCGGGCTTCGTGCGCGCCGCGCTGGACGCGCGCGGGTTCGCGGCCAATCTCGTCCGCCACGAGACCGGGCCGGGATACCTGACCCTGGTGGCCGGCACCGCGGTGCTCGGCAGCGACTTCGGGGCCTTTCAGCTCGCCACCTGGGTGGTCATCCCGCTCTTCGCGCTCTCCATCGCGCTCTGGTGGACCGTCCAGTACGGGTTCCTCGCTGGCGTGACGGAGGGCCGGGTCAAGCCGTCCCTGGAGAGCGGCCTGTCCGGCCAGTGGCTGCTTCTGGTGGTGGCGACGCAGGCGGTGGCCTCGCTGGGCGCGGACGTGCTGCGGGCGCGTGGCGGCCCGCCCGGACTCGCCTTCATCTGCTACGCCTGGGTGCTGCTCGGCTGCGCCTATTACCTGATGCTGGGCGCGATCGTGCTGTTGCGCTTCGCCTTCGTCCCAATGCCGCCCGAGGATCTGACGGGGCCTTGGTGGATCAACGAGGGCTCGGCGGCAATCACGGTGCTGGCCGGAGGCAAGCTGATGGCCGTCCCTGGCCTCACCATCGGCGGCTTCGCGTTGCGCGACCTGCTCTCGCCCTTGGTGATCGTGTTCTGGGCCGATGCGACGTTCTGGATTCCGCTGCTGGTGGTGCTGTTCGCCTGGAAGCACCTGATCCGTCTCGGCAAGCTGGGCTATGCCGTCACGCTCTGGTCCGTGGTCTTCCCGCTTGGGATGTACTGCGCGGCGACGCTGGAGCTGGAGACCGCCTATGGGCTCGGCTTCCTCCATCCCTTGGCACGCGCCTTCTTCTGGATCGCCTTCCTGGTCTGGTGCGCGACATTCGCGGGCGCCCTGTTGGCTGGGGGGCGCGCGCTCCTGGGGCGGGTGTCGGGATGAGCGTCTCCCGCCAGCCTCCTCCCGCGAGGGGAGAGGGAGGAGGTTAAGGCCCCCTCTCCTCGCGGGAGGAGGCTGGGGAAGAGCTTTTTCCCCAGGCAAAGAATCTCTGCCGCTCGCTTTCCTCGGCAAGCAGGCGCGCGCGCACCCGCAACAGATCGCTCCGCGCGACCAGCCCGACCAGAACGCCATCCTCGGGCCGGATCACCGGAACCCGCGCGACATCGGCCTGCACCATGCGCGCGACCAGCGCCGAAACGGGCTCGTCCGGATAGGCCGTGGGCATGTCCCGGCCGCCGAGCGCCTCGGCCAAGGGAAGGTCGAGCCTGTCCCGCTCGCGCATGGCTTGCAGCGCATCCGCCCGGAAGGCGAGCGCGACCGGCCGGCACGCCTTATCCAGGACCGGATAGGCCCGATGCCGCGACTCGGCGCCGAAGAACTCCACCAGCCCCCCCAGGGTCATGTCGGCGGGCAGCGTCTGCACGGGCGAGGCCATCACGTCGGACACGCGGGCAAGGTCCAGCGGGTCAACGCTGTATTCGCGCGTGATGTGATAGCCCCGCCGGGCCACCTTCTCGGTCAGGATGGAACGGCGCAGCGCCAGCACGGTGAAGGCGTAGCTCGCGCCGCAGGCGGTGAGCAGCGGCAGGACCATCGCGGCGTCGCCGGTGAGTTCGATCGCGAACATCATCGCGGTCAGCGGCGCGCGCATCGTCCCGCCCATGGTCGCCGCCATGCCGATCAGCGCCCAGTCGCCGGGTCCGGCATGGGGCAGGACGGAGCCGAGCAGCGCACCCACGCAGCCGCCCATGATGAGCAGCGGCGCCAGCACCCCCCCCGAGGTGCCCGAGCCGAGCGCGACCGCCCAAATGATCGCCTTCACGAGCATCAAGCGGAGAATCCACCCGAAGCTCATGTCGCCGCTGAGAAGATGGGTGATGTTCACATAGCCGACGCCGAGCGCGGCCGGGTCGAACAGCCCCCCGATGCCGACCACCAGGCCGCCCAGGACGGGCCACCACATCCAATGCAGCGGGAGCTTGCCGAACGAATCCTCCGCCAAGTACACCATGCCCGTGAGCAGCCCCGACGCCATGCCGCAGACGATGCCGAGCGCGCAGCAGAGCAGGAGCGTGAGGGAGTCGAGCGGCATCGCGCCCGTGTGCGGAAACAGCGGAACGCCCGGCAGCACCCAGCCGCGCTCCACGACCGCCGTGATGCAGGCCACCAGGACCGGGATGAAGCTGCGCGGCTTCCACTCGAACAGCAGCAGCTCAACGGCCAGTAGCACGGAGGCGATCGGGGTGCCGAACACCGCCGTCATGCCGGCGCTCGCGCCGGCGACCAGCAGCGTCTTCCGCTCGGCCGCGCTCAGGTCGAAACATTGGGCGAACAAGGAGCCGAGCGCGCCGCCGGTCATGATGATCGGGCCTTCGGCGCCGAAGGGACCGCCAGTGCCGATCGAGATGGCCGAGGACAGGGGCTTCAGGGCGGCGACCTTCGGCTCGATCCGGCTCTGCCCGATCAGGATCGCCTCCATCGCCTCCGGGATGCCGTGGCCCCGGATCTTCTCGGACCCGTAGCGGGCCATCAGCCCGATGATGATGGAGCCGATCACCGGGATTGCGACCGACCAGACGCCCAGCACCTCAAGCGAGATGACGATGCCGTGCCGGATGGACAGCTCGCCGTAATAGGCGACGTTCGTGACCAGCTCGATCAGCCGGAGCAGCACCCAGGCGGAGGCGACGCCGAAACTGCCGACCACGACCGCCATCGCGGCCAGGACCAGCACGCGCGGCTGGGTGGTGAAGTCGCCGAATTCCTGGAGGCGGGCGTGCGGCGTGGGTTGACGGGGCATCGGGGAAATTTCCATCGGGCTGACCGGAATGAGGAAGTCGGGATTTGTCGGGGCCGCCACAACCCTGCCCACGCGCCCGCAACGACTTGTTAACAAACCTGCCCTAGGTTGGGTCCGGCTCCGAAAACCCGGAGGGTCAGTACGCTGTGGGCACGATCGCTGTGGCGCTGTGCGGCGCTGGCTACTGGGGCAAGAACCTGTTCCGTGTTCTGTCGCAAAACGCCGGGTTTCGGCTCAAGTACGTGATCGACCGCAGGCCGGAGGCGCTTGACGCGCTCCGCATCCGCGATTCCGGTCTCGCCGTCAACACCGATCCGGCCATCGCGCTCAACGACCCAGAGGTCGAGGCGCTCGTCATCGCGACCCCGGCGGCAACCCACCACGATCTCGCGCGGCGGGCGCTTGAGCGCGGGAAGCATGTCCTGGTCGAGAAACCCATGTGCGCCAGCGCCGATCAGGCGGCCGATCTCGTCGCGCGCGCCGAGGCGGCGGGCCTCGTTCTCATGGTGGACCACACCTTTCTGTTCCACCCCGCGGTCGTCCACCTGAAATCGCTGATCGGCGCAGGTTCGCTCGGCCACGTTTCCTATTTCGATTCGCAGCGGATCAACCTCGGCCTGTTCCAGCCGGACGTGAACGTGCTCTGGGATCTGGCCCCGCACGACCTCTCCATCCTCGATCATCTCTTTGGCGAGGAACCCACCCAGGTCGATGCGAGCGGCTACTGCCACTTCGATCCGGACATGGCGGACATCGCCTATGTCACGCTGCACTATCCGTCCTCCATGGTCGCCCACCTGAACCTGAGCTGGATGTCGCCGGTCAAGCAGCGCAGGATCGCGGTCGGCGGCAGCGCCAGAATGGCGGTCTGGGACGATCTGGACCGCAACGAGCCGCTGAAGCTGTTCGATTCCGGCGTGACCTGGCTGCCGCAATCGAAGCGCGACACGATCCTGGCGAGCTACCGGGTGGGGGATGTGTCCTCGCCGCGCCTGGGGGATGCCGAACCGCTGGCCGCCGTGGCCGAACATTTCCGCCGCGTGCTGGTGGGGCGGGAGCGGCCCAAGGCCGATGGACGGCACGGGCTGCGCGTGTTGCGCACCCTGGAGCGCGCGCAGTCCGCGCTCGATGAAAACTTGGGCCGGGTGCGCCGTCTGCGCGCGCAGGCGCGTCAATCGAGCCTCGTGGCCGCCGAATGATGACCGTTCGGAAGAAAGAGGTTCCGTTCGTGGATTTGTCGCCGCAATGGCGGGAGATACGCGCTGGCCTGCTCCCGGCGATCGAGCGGCTGTTCGAGTCGAGCGCGTTCAGCTCAGGGCCATACGTCGCGCGCTTCGAGGAGGAGATCGCGGCCTATCTCGGCGTCCGTCATGCCGTCGCCGTCAATTCGGGAAGCTCGGCGTTGCATCTGGCTGTGATCGCCGCCGGTCTGTCGGCGGGGGATCGCGTGCTCGTGCCGGCGCACACCTTCATTGGAAGTGTCTGGGGACTGCTCTACCACGGTGTCACGCCGGTGCTCTGCGACGTGGAGCCCGAGACCGGCACGATCGACGTGCGCGACGCCGAGCGCCGCGTGGGGCCGGGCGCGCGCGCCATCATCGCGGTGCATCTCTATGGCCAGCCGGCCGACATGACCGCGATCGGGGCATTCGCGGAGCGGCACGGGCTGGTCGTGATCGAGGACGCGGCGCAGGCCATCGGTGCCCGCCACGCCGGCCGCCCGCTGGGGAGCATCGGCGGGCTGGGCTGCTTCAGCTTCTATCCGGGCAAGAATCTCGGCGCGGCCGGCGAGGGCGGACTGGTGACATGCGCCGACGCGGCGTTGGCCGAGCGTGTCCGGACGCTGCGCGACCACGGACAGAGCACGCGCTATGTTCATGAGGAAATTGGCTACAATTACCGGATGGACGGAATGCAGGCGCTGGTTCTCAGCCACAAGCTGCCGCGCTTGGACGCCTGGACGGCGCAACGCCGCATGATCGCCCGCCGCTACGGTGCCGCGCTGCGGGATTGCCCCGTGCGCCTGCCGCGCGCCGTGCATGGAGATCATGTCTGGCACCTCTACGTCATCCGCGCCGCGCGGCGCGACCAGTTGCGCCAATTCCTCGGAGAGAGGGGCATCGAGACAGGGCTGCATTACCCGGTGCCGCTGCCGCGCCAGCCGTGTCTCGCACCCTTCGTGCGCGACCCTGACGCATTCCCGATCGCCGATCGCTACGCCGCCGAGGCGCTGTCCCTGCCGCTGTTCGCGGGGATGCGCGACGATCAGCAGGACCAGGTGATCGAGGCGGTTCGGGCGTTCTTCGCCTCCGGGCCGGAACCGGAGCGCGGAGCGCGGGCGGTGCCCGCATGACGGCCCGCACCCGTCCAGCGGTTCTTTGCGTCAGGCCACGGCTCGCCCCGCGCACGCCGCCATTCATCTTCGGCTTGATGAATGAGTGGCTTGAGGCGCTGGCGCTGCACTGCGACGTGACAGTCGTGGAGGAGGATTTCGACTTCCTCCGCCTCTGCGACCAGGCGCGGCCGGATTTCGTCCTCTTCGAGGATCTCACCCCGTACCGCCCAATTCCTCTGCGGATCGCGAACGCACGCGCCCATTCGTCCGTGCCACGCATGGCCATCGCCTGGGGCGATCCGCACGACATCGACCGGTCCCTGCTCTGGCGCGTGTTCGACGAGTACGGGGTCGAGGCCCTGTTCGGCTACGGCCATGGCCACGCCCAGCACATGCCGGAACTCGCGCCGCACGTCTATTCGACGAATCTCTTCGTTGATGCGGGGGTCTTCCGTGACTACGGGCTGCCGAAGATCATTCCGATCAGCGCCTTCGGCCGGCTGCAACGGCCGGGCTTCTACGCGTGGCGGAATCAGACCGTGCTGGAACTCCAGCAGCACATCCCGACCTTCGTCTACAGCCATCCCGGCTATGGAGCAGAGCCCTCGCACGCGTTCAGCGCGGTCGGCGCGCATTACGCGAAATTGCTCAACCAGAGCCATTTTTCCCTCGCGGACACGACACGGCTCCACTGGGTCGTGCGCAAGCACCTGGAAATCCCAGCGGCCGGGAGCGTCCTGGTTTCGCCCGACACCCCGCCAGTCGGGGATTACGGCTTCGCCGATATGGAGAACTGCGTCCTCGGCAGCGGCGACGCGCTGCGGGCGAAGATCGACGCGGTCTCCCGCGACCCCGCCCGCTACGAGCAAATCCGCGCCGCGGGCCATGCCCTGGTCCATGCCCGCTTCACGCGCGAGAGCTGGCGCACGATCCCCGAGTGGTTCGAGTGCCGCCGCGCTTGCCCGCCCGGATGGATCGTGCAGCAACTTGGCCAGTTTGGTCCCTTTCGCATTGCTCCCGAGGGATCGCCGCGCCTTCTCGGCCGCACCATCCCGGATAACGAGGTCACGTCCGTCCTGCGCGCCGCCCGTGACGCCATCCTCTGTGATGCTCCCCTGGACGCGGTGGAAGCCGGATTGCACCAGGCGATCGGCTGGATCGGGCACTTGATGGAGGCCTGGCTGCTGCTCGGCGTCATCGCCCTTCTGCGGGGTGCCCCGGACCGGGCGCTGCATTGCCTTTCCCGCCCCGCTGCCCTTCAGGATGGCCGTCACCGGAGCCGGGGACTGCCCGCCGAGCAGCTCGTGACCTATGATCCGGTCGAGCTTGCGTGGATGATGATCGCCGCCCGGGTGAGCGGCGACGAGGCTCTCCTCGCGGCAACCCGCGCCGCGTCCGGACGGACGCACCATGTCGCGCTTCGGCGTGCCGCGTGGCTGTTGGCGATGCTGGACGAAGGGGCTCCCGCTCGCCCTCCCCCCGCCGTCCAGCGCCGCCTGCCGACGGATCGGCTCTCGGTGCATTGGCTGGGCCAGGAGGATCTTTCGGCATGGCTGGGGCTGGCGCGTCGCACGCTGGCAGCCAATGGTGTCAACGACGCGGCATTCTCGCTCGTTGCCGACACAACGCCCAGTGCCGCTGCCTGAGTGATGAACCGCGTCCATCCCACTGTCATCATCGAAGGTGACGTGCGCCTCGGTTCCGGCAACGTCCTGCTGCCCTACACCATTCTACAGGGTCCGCTAGAGATCGGGGACCAGAACTTGATCGGTCCCTACACGGTGATCGGCAGCCCCGGCCAGGACACGCGGAATCCCCACTACGATTGCTCCTCCAAGCGCATCGTCATCGGCTCGGGCAACATCATCCGCGAGCATGTCGCGGTACAGAAGCCGTGCTACGAGGACATCACCTTTGTCGGGAACCACGTTCACCTGATGCACGGAGCGCATGTTCCACACGATGCGCGGATTGAGGATCATGCCGTGCTGACGCCGGGCGTGGCGATGGGCGGGCTCGCGCGGGTGCTCGCGGGGGCCAACCTGGGTCTTGGCTGCACGGTCCACCAACGCTCGGTGATCGGCCAGTACTCGCTCGTCGCGATGGGGGCGGCCGTGACGAGGAACATCCGCCCGTTCTGCCGTTACATTCCGGGCAAGCCGGTTCAGGTCAACGAGTACGCCATCGCGAAATTCGGCTTCGAGCCGCACGCCGACGAGATCCGGCGGTATGTGCAAGAGGGCACGCCGCCAGCCTCGCCCCCTATCGCGGCGATTGTGGCGCACTACGAACGGCTGCACCTCGCGTCCAGACGCCGGCAGTATTGAGGCGGCCGCTCACCATTCCAGATGGCAGGCGGAGATCTGCCCTGGTGCCACTTCGCGCAACAATGGCTCCTCGGTCCGGCAGCGGTCGAACACGAACGGGCAGCGCGTGTGGAAGCGGCAGCCCGAGGGTGGATTGATCGGACTCGGCACATCGCCACGCAAGATGATCCGCCGGCGCGTCGCGCGCGGATCGGGCACGGGCACCGCCGAGAGCAGCGCCCGCGTGTAGGGGTGGTGCGGGCGGGCGAACAGCGTGCGCCGATCCGCCAGCTCCACGATCTTGCCAAGGTACATCACCGCGACGCGGTGCGTCAGGTGCTCGACAGTCGCCAGGTCGTGGCTGATGAACAGCATCGACAGGCCAAGCTGGTCCTGCAAATCGGCGAGCAGATTGACGATCTGCGCCTTCACCGAGACATCGAGCGCGGAGACCGCCTCGTCGCACACGATCAGGTCGGCGCCGGGGGCGAGCGCGCGGGCGATGCCGATGCGCTGGCGCTGCCCGCCGGAGAATTCATGGGGGAATCGCTGCGCCGCATCGCGCGGCAGGCGCACCGTGTCGAGCAAGGCCCCGATGCGTTCGTCAAGGGCGCGCCCGCGCGCCAGACCGAAATTCGTGATCGGCTCGGCCAGGATGTCGCGGACTCTGAGGCGCGGGTTCAGGCTGCTGAATGGATCTTGGAACACGACCTGCATCCGCCGCCGCAGTGGACGCAAGCGCCGGGGCGGCAAGTCGTCGATCCGCGTGCCGTCCAGCCGCACCTCGCCTGAAGTCGGCGCGAGCAGGCGCAGCACGGTCCGGCCGACGGTCGATTTGCCGCACCCGGATTCGCCCACCAGCGACAGCGTCTCGCCGCGCGCGATATGGAAGCTGACCCCATCGACGGCGTGGACAGTGCCCGCGCGGCGGCCGAGCAGGCCGGCATGGATGGGGAAGTGTTTCTTGAGGTCAGAGACTTCGAGGAGAGGAGGCATGGCCCCTCACCCGCCGCGCAAACGCGCGGCGACCTCTCCCGCCAAGCGGGAGAGGTGCAATGTCCTACCTCTCCCGCTTGGCGGGAGAGGTCGCGGAGTGGAGCGACGCGGGTGAGGGCTCACGCCGCCACCGCGACGCGCGCGTGATGGCAGGCCGCTTCGTGGCCGGGCAGGTGCTCCTCGATCGGCGGGCTCACTCGCCGACAGAGCTCGGTCGCGAACGGGCAACGCCCCGCGAAGGCGCAGCCCAGGATCGGCGCGCGCAGCGAGGGCACGAGGCCCGGTATCTCGGTGAGCCGCCCGCGCCCTTCGGCCTCGATCGATGAGCCGAGCTTCGGCACCGCGCCGAGCAGGCCGCGCGTGTAGGGATGGAGGGGCTGAGAGAATATCGCCTCCACCGGGCCTTCCTCCACCTTGCGCCCGGCGTACATGACCACCACGCGCTCCGCCATCTCGGCCACCACGCCCAGATCGTGCGTGATGAGCATGATCGCCGAGCCGAGCCGGATCTTGAGATCGCGCATCAGGTCAAGAATCTGCGCCTGGATGGTCACGTCCAGCGCCGTGGTCGGCTCATCAGCGATGAGCAGCTTGGGGTTGCAGGCGAGCGCCATGGCGATCATCACGCGCTGGCGCATCCCGCCCGAAAGCTGGTGCGGATATTCGCGTACCCGGCGCTCCGGGGCCGGGATGCCGACCAAGGCCAGCATCTCGATCGCTTTCCGCTCCGCTTGCTTGACTGAGAGACCTTGATGCAGGCGCACCGTCTCGCCGATCTGCCGGCCCACTGTCAGCACCGGGTTGAGGCTGGTCATCGGCTCCTGGAAGATCATGGAGATCTCGTTGCCCCGGATGTCGCGCATCGCCGCCTCGGGCAGCGTCAGCAGCTCGCGCCCCTCGAAGCGGACGCTGCCCGCGATACGCCCTGGCGGTTCGGGGATCAGGCGCAGGATCGAGAGCGAGGTGACGGACTTGCCGCAGCCGGACTCGCCCACGATCGCCAACGTCTCGCCCGGCGCGACGCTGAACGAGACGCCATCGACGGCGCGCACCACGCCGTCCTGGGTCGCGAAATGCGTGCGCAGGTCGGCGACCTCGAGGAGGGGGGTCATCTCACAGCCGCTTCGCCAATCGCGGATCGAGCGCGTCGCGCAGCCCATCCCCAAGCAGGTTCACCGCCAGCACGGTCACGGACAGGAACACCGCCGGGAAGAACACGATGAAGGGCTTGATCTGCCACAGCGCCCGGCCCTCGGCCATGATGTTGCCCCAGCTCGGCACCGTGGGCGGCGTGCCCGCGCCGATGAAGGACAGGATCGCCTCGGTGATCATGGCCGAGGCGCAGATGAACGTCGCCTGCACCATCACGGCCGCGAGCGTGTTGGGAATGATATGGCGCCAGATGATGATGGGCAGGCGCGTGCCCGCCGCGAGCGCCGCCTCCACATAGGGCTGCTCGCGCAGGCTGAGCACGACGCCGCGCACCAGGCGCGCGACGCGCGGGAACTCCGTCACCGAAATCGCGATGATGACGTTCTGCACCGAGGCGCGGGTCAGCGCCATCAGCGCGATGGCGAGCAGGATGGGCGGGACAGACATCATGCCGTCCATCACCCGCATGATGATCCCATCCAGCACCCGCACGAAGCCGGAGACGACGCCGATCAGCGTGCCCGCGGCCGACGCCAGCAGCGCCACCGAGAAGCCCACCAGCAAGGATATCCGCGCCCCATAGATCGTCCGCGCGTAGATGTCGCGCCCCAGCATGTCGGTGCCGAACCAATGCGTCGCCGAGGGGTCGCGGATGCGCTGGGACGGCGCGATCGCCGTCGGGTCGTACTGTGTCAGCACGGGAGCGGCCACGGCGATCACCGCCATCAGCGCGATCAGCACGCCGCCCGCGACGATGGTCGGGTGGCGGCGGACGAAGCCGCCGATCCGGCCGCGCCGGACGCGCGGCGGCAGGATGTCGGGCAGCGGCGCCGCGGTCGTGCTCAATAGCGTATCCTTGGATCGAACACGGTGTAGAGAAGGTCCACGAGCAGGTTCACCAGCACGTAGGCGACGCTGAACAGCAGCACCACGCCCTGGATCACCGGATAGTCGCGGCGCAGGATGGCGTCCACGGTCAGCCGGCCGAGGCCGGGGATGGCGAACACCGTCTCGGTCACGACGGCGCCGCCGATCAGCAGCGCCACCCCGTTGCCGATCACGGTCGCGATCGGCACCGCCGCGTTCTTCAGCGCGTGGACGAACAGCACGTCGCGCGCGCCGACGCCCTTGGCGCGCGCGGTGCGGACATAGTCCTGGCTCAGCACCTCCAGCATCGCCGCCCGCGTGATGCGGGCGATCAGCGCGATATAGATCAGGCCCAGCGCCACCGAGGGCAGGATCAGCGTGCGCAGGAACGGCCACAGGCCCCGGCTGATCGGCGTGAAGCCTTGCACCGGCAGCCAGCCCAGCTTGAGCGCGAAGAGATAGGCGAGCAGATAGCCCACCACGAAGACCGGCACCGAGAAGCCCAGCACCGCCAGCACCATCACCGCGCGGTCGATCAGCGAGCCTTGCCTCCACGCGGCGAGCACGCCGAGCGGCACGGCGACCAGCACGGCGATCAGCGTGGTCAGCAGCATCAGCGACAGCGTGGGCTCGACCCGCTGGCCGATCATCTGGCTGACCGGCAGGTTGGTGAAGATCGAGGCGCCGAGGTCGCCGTGCAGCACGTGCCACAGCCAGTCGCCGAAGCGGACCAGGAACGGCCGGTCGAGGCCGAGCGAGGCGCGGATGCGGGCGATGTCGGCCGGGCTCGCCTGGTCGCCCGCGATGATCGCCGCCGGGTCTCCGGGCGCCAGGTAGAGTAGGCTGAACACGAAGAAGGCGACGAACAGCATCACCGGGATCGTGGCGGCGACGCGGCGGGTGACATAGCCGAGCATCAGGCGGGTCCGCCGCTCACGCCTTTTTCTCCACCCCCCAAACAACCGGGAACGGCGCCTTGACCACGCCGGAAAGTGCGCCGCGCCACGCCTGGTAGCCCTTGAAGAAGCCGGTGGGAACGAAGGTCACGAAATCCATGGACGCCTTGTTCAGCTCGCGCACCGCCGCCTTCTCCGCCTCTAGCGTCGGCGCATCGAACCAGGCGTCGATCTTCGATTGCACCACGTCGGATTTCGGCCAGCCGAACCACGCCTTGTCGCCGGTCGTGTAATAGGCGGGCTGTGCGCCGGGGTTCACGCAGTCAACGCCCGCGTGCCAGGTGTGGAAGATGTTCCAGCCACCCTCGGCGGGCGGTTTCTTTTGCGCGCGGCGCGCGCCGACCGTGCCCCAGTCGGTGGCCACGTAATCGACGTTCAGGCCGATCTTGTTCAGCATGTCGGCGGTCACGTCGCCCTGCGCCTTCACGATCGGCACGTCGGTGCCGATGATCATGACCACCTTGGTTCCCTTGTGGCCCGCCTCCTCGACCAGCCTGCGCGCGGCAGCGAGGTCGTGGCGCTTGAGGTTCTCCCCGCCGTACTCGGTGTAGAGCGCGGTGCCAGGGGTGAAGAAGCTGGCGGAGGCTTGCCAGAGGGCGGGGTCGTTGCCCGCCACCGCCTGCATGTACTCGGGCTGGTTGGTGGCAATGAGCGCGGCGAGGCGCACGCGCTGGTCGTTGAAGGGCGGATAGAGATGGTTCATCCGGAGGTCGCCGATGTTGCCCAACGGGTCGGCGATGTCCACGCGCACGTCCTCGTTGCCGCGCAGCACCGGCGCGAGGTCGGCGTTCGCGGTCTCCCACCAGTCCACCTCCCCGTTTTGCAGCGCGGCGGCGGCGGTGGCGGCGTCGGGGATGATGCGCCACTCCACGCGGTCGAAGTTCACCGCCTTGCCGCCGGCCAGCCAATCGGGCCTCTCCTGGCGCGGCGCGTAGCCGTCGAACCGCTCGAACACCGCCTGGGCGCCGGGCACCCACTCGTCGCGGCGGAAGCGGAAGGGGCCGGAGCCGACGTACTCGCTGACCTGCTTGAACGGGTCGGTCCGGGCGAGCCGCTCCGGCATCATGAAGGCGCAGGGCGTTCCGACCTTGCCCAGCGCGTAGAGCAGTTTCGGGAAGGGCTTGGTCAGCCGCATCCGGAAGCTTCGGTCATCGACGGGCGCGATCTCGGCCAGCCGGGCCTTGACCATCTGGCCCATGTTGTCGCGCACCATCCACCGCTCCAGGCTCGCGGCGCAGTCGCGGGCGAGCACGGGCTGGTTGTCGTGCCATCTCAGGCCGGGGCGCAGCCGGAAGGTCCAGGTCAGCCCGTCGGGGGAGACCTCGTGGCCCTCGCACATCTGCGGCCGCGGCGTGAGGGTGCTGTCCACGCCATAGAGCGTGTCCCAGAACAGCACGCTGGCGTTGCGCACCACGTAGAGCGTGGTCCAGATCGGGTCGAGATTGGCGAGATTGGCCTGGGGGATGAAACGCAACACGCGGCTTTCGGCCCCGCGCGCCACATGGGGCGCGGCGAGCCCGCCAGAGGCCGCGAGCGCCGTGGCGGCGGTGGAGCGCAGGAAATCGCGGCGTCTCATGGAACGGGCCTTTCACTCTTTTGTCCACGTCAGCTTCACACGTCTTTACCGTGACGGCCCGGACCGCGCCAGCGGCGCCGTTGACAGCGCCCGCGGCCCCATGCGACCTGCCCCCGCTCATGCTAACCTCGTTTGCCTCGGCGGACCGGCAGGCGCCGTACCGGGCGGCGGTCGTCATTCCGACGGTCTTGCGGCCGTCGCTGCTGCGGGCGGTCCGGTCGGTGTACCGCCAGAGACTGGAGGGGCGCGTCCAGCTTCTGATCGGCGTGGACCGGGCGCTCGGCAGCCGGGACGCGCTGCGCGCGATCGCCGGCGAGCGGCCGGACTTCGTGGACGTGGACGTGCTGGACCCCGGCTACTCCACGGCGCGGGTCAATGGCGGCCTTTATTCCTGCGCCTTCGGGGGATCGCTGCGCAGCGCACTGACGCTGCTCGCCAACGCCCGCCACGTCGCCTATCTCGATGACGACAACTGGATCGGCCCCGACCACCTAGCGGTGCTGCTGGAGACGATCGAGGGCGCCGAGTGGGCGTGGTGCCGCCGCTGGATGGTCGATCCGCGCACCGAGCAGCCGGTCTGCGTCGATGAATGGGAGTCGGTCGGCCCCGACGCGGGCGTGTTCAACCTGCGCTTCGGCGGCTTCGTCGATACCAATTGCCTGATGATCGACAAGCTTGCGTGCCATCAGGTCTTGCCGGAATGGGCGGTCTCCACGTTTGACAATGGCGGCGGCGAGGATCGCCGCGTGTTCGATTTGCTGCGGCGCAACCACAAGGGCCGCGGCACCAGGCGTGCCACCGCCTACTACGTGCTGAACGAGAGCGACGGAATGCATCCGGCGCGGGTCGGGTGGTTGCGTTCGCAAGGGTATATCTGGGATGAGCGGCGGAGGGCCGACATGACGCTATGGGACGCGATGCGGCTCATCCATCCGCAATCGCCCTATGCGGGCGTGCCCGACGATCCCTCGCTCACCGATCTCCAGGGCTGGGGCAGCAGCGACAGCCCCGTGTTCGCCGAGGTGTTCCGCCAGCTCCGCCCGCGCACGGTGATCGAGGTCGGAACCTGGAAGGGACGGTCGGCGATCCACATGGCGGAGCTGGCCCGCGCGCTCGATCTCGACGTTCTCATCGTCTGCGTGGACACCTGGTTGGGCGGGCTCGATCATCTACTATCCGACGAATGGCGCGGCCAGTTGCGCATGAGCCATGGGATGCCCGGCATTTACCAGGTGTTCCTTGCCAATGTCGTCCACGCTGGCCTGACCGAGCGGATCGTCCCGTTCGCGCAGACCTCGACCACGGCGGCCGCGTTTTTGCTGCGCTGCGGCGTCCAGGTTGACGTTTTGCATATCGATGCCTCGCACGAGGAAGAGGACGTGCTGGCCGATTGCCGCGCCTGGTGGAAGCTGCTGCGTCCGGGTGGCGTCGTGATCGGTGACGACTACAATCCCGCCGCATGGCCCGGCGTCGTCAATGCGGCCCATGTCTTCGCGCGGGAGACAGGTTGCACGCTGCAAGTGGGAGGCTCGCCGCCGTTCCAAAAATGGGTACTACAGAAATCGTTAATCGAACCGTAATCGGCTCCCGAAAAACCACACTGGAACGTGATCCGGCGCGGTTGGGAATAGCGGCCGTGTAACGATCCTTTTGCGCCCGTGTCGCGTTGCGCACCCGCGTCCATGTCAAAACGTTCCCTTCGGGATGGATCCCTGGCTAGGTGGAGGCAGTCGTGATAGACGCTGAGTCCGGCTTGAAGCTCTCCTCTTCGACAATGCCCCGCGGTCGGCGGGACTGAGATAGGGCGAGCGAACCTGCCAAGGGCAGTCGCGCAAGATCCGCACCCGGCAATCAGGCTTAAACCCGAGTCATATGAGAACGCACATAGGGAGCATGCGCCATGTACGAGCTTAGGATCAATGGACGGCCTGTGGGCGTCTACAACGATCAGGCGGACGCGCTCCAGCGCGTGCGTCTGTTCGCGGATCTCGATACCGATGCGGAGATCGAGGTCATGGACACGCGCACAGGCCGCGCCTTCGAAGTGGCCGCGTCGGTGCGCTGGCGCGAAGAGATCGCCGCTAAGATGCGGTGAGTTCGAGGGGCGCGCACAGGATTGGCACACCTCCCGCCGCCTGGTAGGCAGCAGGCTGGAAAGGGAGGCGGCGCATGGCCAGCGAACCAACGCAACGGGATGTGGCCTGCAACGGGGTTCGCCTGCGCATCACCGAGCAGGGTGGAGGGCCGCTGGTCCTACTGCTGCATGGCTGGCCCGAGCTGGCCTATTCCTGGCGCCACCAGATTCCCGCCCTCGCCGAGGCGGGGTGGCATGTGGTGGCGCCGGACATGCGCGGCTTTGGCGGCAGCGAAGCGCCGGAACCTGTCGGGCAGTACACCGTGCTGCACCTGGTTGGTGACATGGTGGCACTGGCCAGCGAGATGGGCGAGCGCCAGGCGGTCATTGTCGGGCATGATTGGGGCGCCAACATCGCCTGGACCGCGGCGCTGCTGCGCCCCGATCTGTTTCGCGCGGTGGCGGCGCTCAGCGTGCCATTCCGACCGCGCGGCCCTGTCCCGCCGCTCGCGGCGGTGCGCCGGGCGGGGCTCGACCGGTTCTATTGGATCTATTTCCAGGAGCAAGGCGTGGCGGAGGCCGAGTTCGAGGCCGATCCCACCGCCACCTTGCGGCGCATCCTGTACAGCGGCTCGGGCGATGCGCCGAGGCGCGAAGGATTGGCGCTCACCCTTCCCGAAGATGGCGGCTTCCTGAGTCGCACGCTTGAACCCTCCGCGCTCCCCGGCTGGCTCACCGCGCGGGATCTGGAAACCATGGCCGCATCGTTCCGCCGCACCGGATTTCGCGGCGGGCTGAACTACTATCGCAACCTTGACCGCAACTGGGAGCTTCTCGCGCCTTGGCAGGGTGCGCTCGTCACGCCCCCTGCCTTGTTCATCGCCGGAACCCGCGATGTGGTCATCAATTCCCCGATTGCGACGGGCTGGCAGGACGCGATGGCGGCGTATGTGCCCAACCTGCGCGAGACAGTGCTGATCGAGGGTGGCGGCCATTGGATCCAGCAGGAACGCCCGGCGGAGGTGAACGCGGCGCTGCTCCGGTTCCTGGCGGAACTTTCCGCGCCGCGGCATTGAATAGGTCTTAACGGTCCCTGCCCAAAATAGAAGCGCCGGCCGGGAATAGGCCCGGCCGACGTAAGCGGAGGCTGGCATGACACCACATGCATGGCTTCCGCCGCCAATCATGGTGGTTTTGCCATCCAGGCCAAGATCATCGTGAAACGATAGCGGGAGAGGTCCGGGCGGGGAAACTCGCCCGGATGCCTACGATATCCTGAGGCAAGAACGCCCTAAGCTGCCCGATACCGCGCCACGCCATCCGCCCCGCGCTCCTCGCGCAGCTCGCCACGCCCTAGCATGTAGTTCACGTGCGCGAGCACCTCGCCAAAGGCGAAGCCCGTTTGATGCGGGTCCAGCGCGCGCGTGAACACGACGGGGACAAGTTCCGCGGCCGATAGCGGCGCGTTTTTGCAGCCCGCGGCGATCAGCGCGCAGCGCGCGTCATGGTGCCGGGCCAGCTCGTCGATGCGCGCGTGCAGTCCGACGAACGGCAGCCCGTGGCCGGGAAGCACAAGCACGTCGGGATCGACCGTCTCGCGGATCGTGCCCAGCGAGCGGAGATAGATGCCGAGCGCGTCCGCTTGCGGCTCCATCGCGTGGACGCTGACGTTGGGCGAGATCCGGGCGATCACCTGGTCGGCGGCGAAGAACAGCCCCTCCTCGGCACGCACCAGCATCGCCTGCTCAAGCGCGTGTCCGCCTCCGGTCAGCACCTGGAAGCGCCGCTCGCCGATGCGCAGCGTGTCGCCGTGCTGGAGGCGGGTATAGGTCGTGGGTACGCCGCTGGTGCGGCGCAGGTACTCATGCCCCCGGCTCAGCACCAGCTCGGTGGTGTCCGCGTCCAGCCCATGCGTGCGATAGAAGGGCCGGTGCATGTCGGCGCCCAGATCGCCGGGCGCGTATCGCAGCGCCAGGCTGAAGAGATACTCCGGCCGCGGCATCAGCAGCGGCAGATCGAAGCGCTCGGCGAGCCAGCCGGCGAGCCCGACATGGTCGGGATGGAAGTGCGTCACGATCAGCCGCGTGAGGCGGCCGCCGGACAGCGGGCCGGCAAGGGCCGCCTCCCACAGCTCCCGGCAGCGCCTGTCGCCAAGGCCGGTATCGATCGCGCACCAGCCGCCCTCTTCCTCGATCAAGTAGATGTTCACGTGATCGAGCCGGTACGGCAGGGGCAGGCGGAGCCACAGCACGCCCGGAGCGATCGGGCGCACGCCGCCCGGCGCCGGCGGCTCGGTGTGCGGGAAAGTCAGGGTGCTCACGGATTGGCCATGGTCAGGGACATGCCTTCGGCGGCCGGCAGCAGGTTCCAGGTTCCGCGCGCCGGGTCGGGCTCGCACCAGAACGGGACGCCATTGCGCGTGCGCACATTCGGCTCCAGCCCCATCGCGGAGCGCAGCGCGCGGAACAGGGCGCCGTGCGCCACGATGAGGACGGGCGGCTCAAGGGCGGTGGCGCGGTTGACCGCGGCCACGGCGCGGGCGCGCAACTGCGCGAAGGTCTCCGCGCCCTCCGGCGTCCAGTCCCCGGCGATCCAGCTCGCGAACCACTCCGTCATCGGCTGGCCCTCTTGCACGCCGAATGCCACCTCCCGCAGCCCGTCCTCGATCGCAACCGGAAGCCCCAGGGCCTCGGCGGCGATCTCCGCCGTGACCCGCGCGCGCGACAGTGGCGAGCTAACGATCGTGGCGATACCCCGGTTGCGCAGCAGCGCCGCCGCCGACCGGGCCTGGGCGAGCCCGGCCGGGTTGAGCGGGATATCGACATTGCCCTGAGAGAGGCCGCGCGCGTTCCAATCGGTCTCGCCGTGGCGCAGGAACCAGAACGGGATGGGCGCCAGCATCTCCTGGTGCGGCATCAGGCTTGCAGCCCCTCGGCTTCCAGCGCCTTGCGCACCGCTGGCCGGGCCAGCATCCGCTGGTAATGGGCGGCGCAGTTGGGCGGCAGCGTCATCTTCATGCGCGCGGCCGCCCAGAACTCGACGTAGAACAGCGCCGCGTCGGCGATCGAGAGGGAGGAGCCGCCGAGATAGTCCTTCCCGGCCAAGGCCTTGTCCACCAGCGCCAGCCCTTTCTCGAAGATCTCGCGCCCCCTGGCTTTCACCTTCTCGACGTCCGCGGCGTTGGGCGTGAAGTTCTCGGGGCGGAACATGCGCGCGAAGCCCTGCATATGCACGGTCGCGACCACGTAATCCATCGCCTCGAACACGCGGGCCTCTCCGTCGGGATCGCCGGGCAGCAGCTTCGCCTGGGGGTTGGTGCGCGCCAGCCAATAGGCGATGGCCGGGAACTCGGTCAGCACCGAGCCGTCGTCGCGGACCAGGGTCGGCACCTTCGACTTCGGATTGATGGCGGTGAACTCCGGCTTGTACTGCGCGCCTTCCGCGAACTTCACCACCGCCGTCTCGTACGGCTTGCCGATCTCCTCAAGCAGCACATGGATGCCGAGCGAGCAGGCGCCAGGGGCGTAGTAGAGCTTCATGGGGTTATCTCCGTTCGAGGCTGTCGGTCAGGCAGGTATCCTACTATATCAGCCGGCGTGGACTTCGCCTTTGGGCCGTCATTCCCGCGAAAGCGGGAATCCAGGTGGACCACACGGAGCTCGGTGCCTGTGGGCCTGGATGCCCGCTTTCGCGGGCATGACGGGGGTGACTCCGAGTCAAGGCGAACTGGTATTAATCCGTGCCGCCTCCGCTCTCAAGCGCGGTTCCGCCATGCGCCGATCGCAGGACGCGGCAGGCCGAGATTTTCCCGCAAGGTGCGCCCCGCGAAGTCGCGGCGGAACAGGCCGCGCCGCTGCAATTCGGGCACGGCGAGGCGCACGAAATCCTCATAGGCCCCCGGCACGTGCGAGGCGGCGATCACGAACCCGTCGCAAGCGGGCGCGGCGAACCACTCCTCCATCTGGTCGGCGACATCGCGCGGCGAGCCGCAGAACACCGGATGGTCGCGCAGGC
Organism: Acetobacteraceae bacterium; assembly: GCA_035252035.1. GTDB lineage: Bacteria > Pseudomonadota > Alphaproteobacteria > Acetobacterales > Acetobacteraceae > DATFDN01. The sequence continues at coordinate 20,054 of DATFDN010000552.1, forward strand.
TGCCGCGCCCGCTATAGCGCATGAACTCGCGCACCGTCGGATGCGGGTTGCCGCTGGCGCGCGTCACGCGGTCGCGCAAGGACTGGCCGCCCGACATCGAGTCCAGCTCGGCGTCGGTGAAGGGCTCGTCCAGGCCCTTGGAGCCGAAATCGAAATTCAGAATTTCGGAGAGCAGCGAGAGGCGGTCCGTGTCGTTGGGCAGCGACTCGATCAAGGCGAGCTTGTCCTCCGCCTCGGCGCGGGTCTCGGCGACCACCGGGTAGGATGCCATGGTGATCCGCACCAGCGCCGGGTCTCGGCCGGCATTCGCCACCGCCTCCTTGAACGCGGCGTAGTCGCGCCGCGCTCGACCCATGTCCTGATAGGCGACGAACACCAACTCCGCCCAGCGCGCGGCGAAGCGCTGCCCGCGCCCGCTCTGTCCGGCCTGGATGATGACCGGATGGCCCTGGGGCGAGCGTGGCACGGTGAACGGTCCGCGCGAGCGGAAGAAGCGGCCCACATGGTCCAGCCGATGCACCTTCTCGGGATGCGCGAACAGCCCGCCGCGCTTGTCCACCACCAGCGCGTCATCCTCCCACGAATCCCAGTGCCCGAGGACCACCTCCATGAACTCGTCGGCGCGGTCGTAGCGGAGATCGTGCTCCATGTGCGCGCCGATGCCCATGTTCAGCGCCTCGCCGTCGTTCAGCGACGTGACCACGTTCCAGGCGGCGCGGCCCTCGCTCATCAGGTCGAGCGTGGCGAAGACCCGCGCGACGTGGAACGGCTCGTAATAGGTGGTGGAGTAGGTGGAGCCGAGCCCGAGCCGCTCGCTCGCCATGCCCATCACCGTGAGCACCGTGACCGGGTCCATCTTCACGCAGCGTATGCCGTGCGCGACGGTGTGGGCGTGATCGTTGCCCAGACGATCGGGCATGGCCAGGCGGTCGTCGAAGAAGGCGAGGTGGAACTTGCCCGCCTCCAGGGTGCGCGCGATGCGGCGGTAGTACTCCGGGGAGGTGAAGTCGGGCGCGGCGTCGGGGTGGCGCCAGGAGCCGACGAAATTGCTGCAATTCTGCGCTTGCAGGAAGGCGACGAGGGTCATCTGGCGCATGGGGCGTCCTCCTGGGCGGAGTATCGGGCAGGCCGAGGCATCCGTCACGCGCCCACGGCGCTCGCCCGCGTTACCGGAAGGCGGCGAAGAACATGCCGCCGAGCAGGGTCGTGCCGACGATGACCATCGTCACGTAGTCATCGACCCGGCCGCTGTGCAGGCGTTCGAGCCAGGCCAGCGGCGGCTGCCACAGCGCCGCGACATTGCGTTCAAGCCACGACGGCAGGTGGCCGCGGTACAGCACGGCCAACGCGATGCCGACCGCGAGCACGGTGGACAGCGCGCCGCTCCAGACGCCGAGCGGCAGCACCACATCCTCCTGGCCGGTCGGCGGGGTGACGCTCTCCGCGGCCTGGAGCACGTTCGCGAGATAGGCCGACCGGTTCGCGAACCGCGCCGCCTCGGCCTCGGCCTTCGCCGCGAGTTCCGGAACGAGGCTGACGGCGATCGACAGGCCGGCGCCCGCGGCCGCTGGAAGCAGCATGAACCACGGCGCGTAGCGGCGGCCGTGCAAGCCCCGCGGTTCCTCTTGCCCCTTCCCCCGCCCGGCTTCATGGCCTTCGCCAGCCCGACGCGCCGGCCGTGGACCGAGGCCGAGGAAGACTCGCCCGGCGGCGATGATGAGCGCCGCGCCAGTGAGCGAGGAGGCCAGGATGGACACGGCGACGATCCACTGATACCCGGCCTCGACGGAAGCTCTCAGCAGGAGCGCGCGCCCGGTGTAGGCGCCGAGCGGAGGCACGCCAATGCTGGCGATGCTGGCGATCGCGAATATGGCGCCGGTCATCGGGAGAGCCCGGCCGCGCCCCCATAGCTCGACCTCGCTCAGGCTTGAGAAGCGCGCCACGAGAATTCCGACGCACATCAGCAAGGAGCTGACCGCAGGAGCGTAGGTCAGCATGTAAAGGCTGACGCCGGCCAGCCCGAGCGGCGACAGCAGGCCAACGCCCACAAGGAAAAGCCCAAGGTGGCTGACCGTGAAGAAGGCCACCAACCGCTTGAGGTTGCGCGCGTTCAGGCACATCACGGAGCCGATGACCGACGAGATCCCGCCAAGCCCGACCAGGCCGGCCCGCAGGACCGCGAAATGCTGGAACAGGCCGCTGAAGATCGCCCAGTACATCCGGGCGAAGGCGTACAGTCCAAGCTCGACCCCGACCGCCGCGAGCAGCAGGCCAAGCGGCGTCGGCGCGGTGCCCTCGGCATCGACGAACCAGAAATGGAAGGGCACCACCGCCGCCCGGATGAAGAAGCCGGCGCTCATCAGCGCGAACGCGCCGATGGCAAGTCCGCGCGCCGGGCTCTGCGCGAGCGTCACGCTGATCGCGGCCATGTTCAGCCGGAGCGTCTGCGCTTCCAGCAATGTGATCCCGAACAGGAACAGGAAGCACGCCAGGCTGCTGACGATGATGAAGGAGATGGAAGCGTTCAGCGCATGTTCATCGCCCGCGCTGTAGGCGGACATCCCGTACATCGCGATATACGTCAGCTCGAAGAAATCGAAGAAGTTGAAGACGTCGCCCGTGAGCGACATTCCCGTGATGCCCCCGAGGAACACCAGCACCAGGACGTTCAGCAGCGGTCCGGCGTCCTGGTAATACCCGAATCCATAGACCAGCGCGAACGAGGCGAGAACCGCGGTCAGGAGCGCCAGCCCGGCGCCGATCTTGTCGAACGCGAAATCGATGCCCAGGGCGCCTTGGATCTCCGGGCTCCAGCCGCCAAACCAGTACACGATCGAGCCCTGATCCGGCACGAGGACGAACAGGAACGCGCACACGCCGATCACGCCCACGGCGGTCGCGACAGCGAGGGCGTTCGAGACGCGCTGATCCAGAACCCGCGAGAGGCACATGAGCAGAGCGGCCATCGCGAACGGCGCGACGACCGGCATCGGCACGAGCCACACTAGCTTTCGTCCCTTGTGAGGGCGTCCGGATCGAGCACGTGCTTTACCCGCCAGACGCGGATGATGATGGCGAGCAGCAGCGCCGTGACCGCGGCGCCCACGACGATGTCGGTCAAGGCCAGGGCCTGCACGACCGGATCGACGAAGGTCGCGTTGTCGGGGCGTGCGCCGATCATGATTGGCGCGAGCCCGCCCTCGCGGTACCCGCTCGCGAGCAGCAGCACGTACGTCGCCGATTGCACGACGGACAGGCACATGACCTGATGCACGAGGTTGCGGCTGGTCGCCATGCCGTACAGCCCGGCAAGGAAGACCCAGCCGGCGGTGAGGTAGGGAACCTTATCCACCGGCACCGCTCCCCCGATGATGCGTCTGGCTGATGAATTCGGCCATCATCGTCAGGAAGCCGAAGGAGACCGCAGCCCCCGACACGTCGTTCAGAATCCAGATCGTGCCTGCCGAATACAAGCGCCCGGTCTCTCCGACGGGAAGGATGTTCGTGAGGAATGACGCGCCGATCGCCAAAGCCGTCAGCCCCGTCGCGATGTAGCAGGCGGCGGCGGCCGCCTCGACCACTTCCGTCCGTTCCTGATCGACCGTGTGGCTGAACGCCGAATAGCCGAACGCCACATAGATCATGGCCAGGGCGCTCCCGATGATCGCGCCCGCCTGGAATCCGCCGCCTGGCGTTAGATGGCCATGGATGAGCACGTACAAGCCGAAAACAACGAGCGCCGGAACGTAGGCCGGCGTGATCCATCGTGTCAGCTCGTCGGGCTCCGGCGCGCTTCTGCCGGCGGCGAGTGGCAGCGATTTCCCTTCCTCGGCTTCCCCCGGCAGCCGCCGCAGCACCAGGGAGAGTCCCACGATAGCCGTGAAAAAGATGAACTCCTCGCCCAACGTGTCGAGCGCCCGCAGGTCGAAGTTCACGAAGGCGTCCAGGTTGGTCACATGCCGCTCATGCAGCGCGATCGCCTCGATTCGAATTTCATCCGGACCGTGGAACTCCCCGTACGGATGCAAGTTCAAGAGCGACCATCCCAGGAGGAGGCCGAGACCAACGAGTCCGGCAAGCAGGAAGCCATGCCGGAGTCGCGCCCCGCTCATTGGAGCCGCTCGGGGTCGCGCATCTTCGACAGCGTCACCAGGATCGCGAGCGGGATCGCGACCGAACCGACGGCGAGCTCCGAGAGCGCGACGTCCGGTGCCCGGATGACCAGGAACAGCAAGGACAACAGCAGCCCGTAGAGGCTGTAGACAAGGACTTGTCGCTCCGGGCGCCGCGTCAGCACGACCATGAGCGCGCCGATGGCCACCAGGATATAGGAGCCCAGTTGCAGCGCCATCTATTCCCCCTGATATTCGTCAATCGGTATCTGGCGAAGTTCGCCGAACCTGCGCGTGGCGATCGCTCGCGCGGTCGCGTAGCTCAAGATCGGGCTGGTGATGAGAAATGTTGCCGCGCTCACGATCGCCTTGATGCCGGCTTGCGTCAAAAGCCCGTCCTGGACCGCGATGGCGGCCGCGATGGCGCACGGCGGAAAGATGATGGCCGGCCCCAGGTAGTGCAGGCGGTCGAAGGCGTCGCGCATGAAAGCGATCCCAAGGCAGCACAGCACCTCGATCATCGCTGCGAAGGCCAGGAGCGCGGGAACGGCCACGCTCATGGAATCCATCGCGAGAGGAAATGGTTGAACACCAATCCCGACGGCAGCGACAGGAACGCGAGCGCGAGCGCCAGATCGAACAGGAACGGGCGCCCGAAGCCTTGGGCGAGCAACATGATGCAAAGGACCGCGTTCAATCCCCCGATCTGGTAGGCGACGAAGCGGGCCATCACATCGCCGCGAAGGCAGCCAATGCCAATCGGGACGAAGCTCGCGAGAAGCGCCAGGGTTGCGGCTGTCCAGGCTGTCACATCGGCCACTCCCGATCGCCCGCGCCCGATTCCCGCACCGGATGAAGCTGATGCAGCACCAAGAGCCGCCTTTGTTCGTCGATGAAGATTGGAACGGCGTTCGGCGTGAGGGAATTGCCGAACAGCACGGCCACGCGCCGGCCAGCGGAAATGGGATCTTCGCTTCCAGGATCGAACGGCAAGGCGATGAAGCGCCCGCCCGCCGGCCCGCGTTTCGCGAGCGCCGCGAGCGGATGGGCGATCAGGACGCGGTACGTGTCCACGGCGATTCCCGGCACGAGGCGACAGAAGCGGATGAGCCAGCTCGCCCGGAACGCGTGGCGCTGGTTCCGCCGCTGAAGGACAGCGAAGCTGAGGATGCCGACGCCGCCGGCGATCGCCGCGGCGTACCGTTCCTCCACCGGCACCGCGTCGATGAACAGGAGATAGAACGCCGCGAGGCCGAGCCATCGCGCCAGCCAGAGCACGGGCCGAGCCGGCGTCAGCGCGGCGCCATGCGCAGCGCCCCGTCCAACCGGATGGTCTCGCCGTTCAGAAACCGGTTGGCCGCGATGTGCAGCACCAGCGCGGCGAACTCATGCGGCTGCCCGAGCCGGCTCGGGAACGGAACCGAGGCCGCGAGGGCCTGGCGCGGCTCCTCGGGCAGGCCCATCAGCATCGGCGTCTCGATCAGCCCTGGCGCGATCGTGACCACGCGCACGCCCACCCGCGCCAGCTCGCGCGCCGCTGGCAAGGTCAGGCCGACCACGCCGGCCTTGGAGGCCGCGTAGGCCGCCTGCCCGATCTGGCCCTCGTACGCGGCGATCGAGGCGGTGTTGACGATGACGCCCCGCTCCCCGTCCTCCAGCGGGTCGAGGCCGCTCATGTCGGCCGCCGCCAGGCGGAGCATGTTGAACGTGCCGATCAGGTTGACGTGGATCACCTGCTCGAAGGCGGCCAGGGCGAGCGGGCCTTCGCGCCCGACGATCCGCCCGGCCGTGCCGATGCCGGCGCAGTTGACCAGCAGCCGCGCCGGGCCATGCGCGTCGCGCGCCCGCGCGACCGCAGCCTCC
>DATFDN010000553.1:0-2557 GCA_035252035.1 Acetobacteraceae bacterium
GCGGCGGCGGCGGCGAGCCCGATCCCCCGCCCCGCGCCTGTCACCAGGGCGCGGCGACCATCCAGGCGGAAGGAAGGGGTGCGCGGCAGGGTCAAGCCAGGACGATCTCCGCTTGCAGCACCTTGCCCTTGGTCTCCGGGCCGAGCAGGAGCGCGATCACGAAGAGCGCGGACGCGCCGATGGTTCCCACCGCCATCGGTATGGCGAAGCCGAGATGCCGCTCCACCGCGAAATAGGCGATGACCGGCGCCACGAGGCCCGCCCAGATCGCGCCCTGATGATAGCAGAAGCCGGCCGCCGTGGCGCGTATCTCGGTCGGGAACCGCTCGATGAGATAGCTTGGGTTCTGGCCATAGATCGAGCCGCCCAGCGCGCCTTGGATGATGAAGGCGGTCGCCACCACCGTGTAGCTTGCGCTGAACAGGTAAAACGGCGCGGCCAGGATGCCGAGGGCGGCGGGAATGATCATCGCCCAGCGCCGCCCGATCCGGTCGGCGGTCCACCCCCAGAATCCTTGCGCGAAAAAGCTCAGCAGGTTGGCCGCCCCGAGTGGGAGCGCCACCATGGCCGGGCTGAGATTGAGATCCTTCTGCAAGTGGGTCGCGAACAGCGAGTAGATTGAGTAATAGACCACGAAGCTGCTGGCCATCCACAGGCAGGCGGTCAGCGTGTTGCCGAGCACGCGCAGACGGAAGATGTCGAACAGCGGGGCGCGGAACTCCTTTCGCTCAAGCCGCTGCCGGCGGCGATTCTCGACCCAGACCGGCGGTTCCTTGACGAAGGCGCGGATCGGGACGAGCGCCAAAGCGGGCAGGACGCCGATCCAGAGCAGGCCACGCCAACCGATGCTGTCATAGAGCCAGGCGTAGGCGAGGCTGGAGAGCAGGAATCCCAACCCCCAAGAGCCTTGCAGCAAGCCGCTCATCAGGCCGCGCGAACGCGGCGGCCAGCTTTCCATCGCGAGCGACGCGCCAGCCGGCCATTCAGCTCCCATGCCGATCCCAAGCAGGGCGCGAAAGACGAACAGGAAGCCGAAGGTCGGAGAAAATCCGGCGATGAAATTGCAGGCCGAGAACCAGGCGATGGAGAGCATCAGCGGGATCTTCCGCCCGACCCGGTCGGCCAGCCAGCCGGAGGCCGTGGCGCCGACCAGGCGCATCCAAAGCGTGAGCCCGAGCACGGCCGTCACGGCCGTCACCGGCACGCCGAATTCCTTCGAGATCGGCAGGATGATGAGCAGGAAAATGGTGAAATCAAAGGCGTCGAGGGTCCAGCCCGCCCAAGCGGCGAACCAGGCGATCCACTGGTCCTTGGTCGGCTCCTTCCACCAAGGAAGCGCCGTTTGTGCCCCCGCGGACAGCACGGCCATGGCACACCTCCCCAAGATATTTTTCTGATGCGGGGCTGGTATGCTATTATTTAGGGGGGCGCAAGTGTGTCGCGGGCAATTCGCCGATTTGGCCCGCAGTTTGGCATGGATGCGGCGAGCGGGAGTGAGGCAATGGGCCGGCTGGATGGAAAAGTCGCGGTTGTGACGGGCGGCTGCTCGGGTATCGGTCTGGCGACGGTGGAGCGGTTCGTGCAGGAGGGCGCGCGCGTGCTGGTGGCCGACGTGCGGGAGGACGCGGGCCGGCAGGTCGTGGCCGGGCTGGGCGATGCCGTGCGCTTTCGCCGCTGCGACGTGACTCAGGACGCCGAAATCGCAGCGGCGATGCGGGAAGCGGCGGATATCTGGGGCGGGCTGGACATCGTGTTCAACAACGCCGGCGCGGGCGGGACGCGCGCACCGATCGACGAGATCACCGCGGCGGAGTGGGACGCCACGCAGGCTCTGCTGCTGCGTTCCGTGGCGCTCGGCATCCGCCATGCGGCGACCCACATGAAGGCGCGGGGCGGCGGGGCGATCGTGAACACTGCCTCGGTCGCCGGATTGCAGGCGGGCTACTCGCCCATCGCGTACGCCGTGGCCAAGGCCGGCGTGATCCACTTGACGAAGGTCGCGGCGGCCGAGCTGGCACGCCACCAGATCCGCGTCAACGCGATCTGTCCCGGCTTCATCATGACCAACATCTTCGCCGCCGGCATCGGCATCGCCGGGGAGGCCGCGGAGCGGGTGAAGACGGCGCTCACCGGCATGGCGCCGCGCATCCAGCCCGTTTCCGTGCCAGGCAGTCCCGGCCATATCGCCGATGCCTGCGTTTTCCTCGCCAGCGACGAAGCGGCGTTCGTGACCGGGACGCATCTGGTGGTGGATGGCGGCCTGACCGTCGGCCCGCGCAACGCCTGGGATCCGGACATGCCATCGCCAATTCGCGAGGTGATCGCGGCGGCCGTGCGGGGTTAGGATCGTGCGGATTTCGGAGTGAGGCATATGAGCGATCAGGAAAAGGAACTTCCAAGCGGGCTCCGGCTAACGCCCCTCGATCCGGTCTTTCGCGAGCATCCGCATGTTTATCTGGACCGGTTGCGCGAGGAGGCGCCGGTGCTGCGCGACACGGCGCTGAACCGGCTGTTCCTGACCCGCTTCGAGGATGTCCGGGCGGTCCTGGGCAACCGC
>DATFDN010000554.1:0-5028 GCA_035252035.1 Acetobacteraceae bacterium
CTTGACGCGCGGCGAGCGCGGCGGCGCGGGCGGCCTCGGCCTGCTCGGCCTGACGCCTCGCCTCGTCCAGGCCGCTGGGCGGCGCGGCCGCAATCAGCAGGAGCGCGAGGAGGCTAGCGGGCGGGCGCCACATCGGCGCGGATGAGCGAATGCCCGGTCATCTCGGCCGGTTGGGGCAAGCCCATCAGGGCGAGCAGCGTGGGCGCGATGTCGGCCAGGCGCCCATCCCCCAACGCGCTGGCGTTGCCGCCCATCAGCAAGACCGGGACGGGATTGGTGGTGTGGGCGGTGTGCGGGCCGCCGGTCTCCGGGTCGCGCATCATCTCGCAATTTCCGTGATCGGCGGTGACGAGCAGCGCCCCGCCCCGCCTTCGCACCGCCTCGGCGATCCGGCCGAGCCCGGCATCGACCGCCTCGACCGCCTTGACCGCGGCGGGCAGGCTGCCCGTGTGGCCCACCATGTCCGGGTTGGCGAAGTTCAGCACGATCAGGTCGTATTTGCCGGACTCGATCGCGGCCACGACGCGGCTGGTCAGCTCCGGGGCGGACATCTCCGGCTGAAGGTCGTAGGTGGCGACCTTGGGCGAGGGCACCAGGATGCGGTCCTCGCCGGGGAAGGGCGTCTCCCGCCCCCCGTTCAGGAAGTAAGTGACGTGGGGGTATTTCTCGGTCTCGGCGGCGCGGAGCTGGGTGCGCCCCGCGTGGGCCGCGACCTCGCCCAGAAGATTGTCGAGCCGCTCGGGCGGGAACAGCGTGGCCAGGAAGCGGTCCAGCTCGGCGCTGTACTGCGTCAGGCCAAGGGCGGCGGCGAAGCGCGGCTGGCGCGGGCGCGGGAAGCCCTCGAAGCCGGGGTCGAGCAGGGCGGCCAGGATCTCGCGCACGCGGTCGGCGCGGAAGTTGAAGCACAGCAGGCCGTCGCCGTCGCGCATCCCGTGATAGTCGCCGACGACGGCGGGCACGACGAACTCATCCGTCAGATCGCGCGCGTAGGACTCGTCCATCACCGCTTGGGCGGTGGGAAAGCGAGGGGCGTCACCCTCGGCGAGCGCCCGCCAGGCGAGGCCGACGCGCTCCCACCTCTTGTCGCGGTCCATCGCGTAGTAGCGGCCGGAGACGGTGGCGATCCGCACGGCGGGCGGCAGCGCGGCCGACAGTTGGGCAAGGTCGTCGCGGCCGGAGCGCGGGGGCGTGTCGCGTCCATCGGTGAAGGCGTGAACCAGGGTCGGAACGCCGGCGGCGTGCAACAGGGCCGCCAGCGCGGCGGCATGGTCCTGGTGGGAATGCACCCCGCCGGGGGACACAAGGCCCAGCAGATGGCAGGTGCCCCGGCTCTGCTTGAGCTTGGCGATGAATTCGGCCAGCACCGCGGAGCGCGCCACCGCCCCGGAGGCGAAGGCTTGGCTGATGCGCGGTAGATCCTGCACGACCACGCGGCCCGCGCCGATGTTGAGGTGCCCCACCTCGGAGTTGCCCATCTGTCCATCCGGCAGCCCGACATCGGCGCCGGAGGTGCGCAGGAAGGCGTGAGGGCAGCTCCCCCACAGGCGGTCGAAATTGGGTTTGCGCGCCAGGCGCACCGCGTTGTCCTCGGTCTGCGCGCGCCAGCCGAAACCGTCGAGCACCACCAGCATCACCGGGCGAATCGCCTGCGCCATCCCTGTCTCCTAGCGGCTCCGTAGCGCCGCGCCGGGCGCCGAACAAGCATTTGGCGCGGGTCGGGCACGCGCGGGCACGATGCCGCGCGCGAGAAGCGCGATCATGCCAGCGGCCGCCACAAGCATAAGCAGCGCCCCGCGCAGCCCCCAGCCACTGGAGGCGAAGCCGATCAGCGGCGGCGCGCTCATGACGGCGCCGTATCCAGCGGTCGCCATCATGGCGACACCGCCCGCGCCATTCCGTCCCGCCGCGCTGAACAGCACTGGGACGGTGTTGGCGACCCCGATCCCGGCAAGCGCGAAGCCGGCCGAGGCGGCAGCGGCGTTCGGCGCGAGGATCGCGCCGAGCAGCCCAAGGCCGGTCAGCACGGCGCCGAGCCGGATAACTCTCACCGGGCCAAGCCGGCGCACCACGGCATCGCCGCAGAGGCGGCCGACCACCATCGTGGCCGCGAAGGTCGCGAGGCTGGTGGAGGCGAGCGCGGCCGAAGCTCCCAGGACCGTGTGCAGATAGACGCCACACCAATCCGCCGTGCCGCCCTCGATCGCGAAGCTCAGCGCGGCGATGACGCAAACGCTCAGCATGGCGCCGCGCGGCCATCTCACCCGTGTCCGTTCCGAGGGGATGCCCGCGCCGCCGCGCAGGCCAAGGGCCGCGAGTCCGAAGCATGCGACGACAAGACTGGAGATCGCGAGCGTCACGAAGAGGCTGGCGCCGGCACGCGCCAGAAGGCCAGTCAATCCCGCCCCGGCAAGCTCCCCCAGGCTCCATCCGGCATGGAACGAGGACATGATCGCCGACCCCCAGGCGCGCTCGACCGAGGCCGCGTGCGCATTCATGGCAACGTCCAGGCCGCCGAGCGCCACCCCGAGCAGCAGCCCGGAGGCGAGCAGGAGCGGCCAGTCGGGGGCAAGCGACGGCAGCGGGAGGGCGAGGACGAGGCAAGCCGCCGAAATCCAACACGCCCGTGCCGTGCCGATCCTCCCGGCACACCGGCCCGCGAGTTGCATGGCGATCACCGCGCCGAGGCTGACGCAGAACAGCACGATGCCCAGGGAGGCATTATCGAGGCTTGCCCACGCGCGCAGGCGTGGAATGTTGCCCGCCCACGCGCCGAACGCGATTCCGTTGGCCGCGAACACGGCGGTCATGGCCAGGCGCTGCGGCCAGGACCGGGACGTTTGGGTGGGCGGCATGACTCCTATCTATAGCGCCGGCTCAAGGTCGCCCACCCCGATGGTAGGGATGCCCCGAAGCGATGGCTTGGGCGCGATAGAGCTGCTCGGCCAGCATGACACGAGCCAGCATGTGCGGCCAGGTGAGCGGACCCAGCGAGAGGATCGCGCTGGCGCGGTCCAGAACGGCGCCCTCCAATCCCTCCGCTCCGCCGATCAGGAAGCAGACCGGCTGGCCGAGTCCGAGCCAGCGTTCGAGCAGCGTGGCGAATCCGGCGCTGTCCGGCGCCTGCCCGCCTGGGTCGAGCGCGACGGCGAAGGCCCGCGCCGGCAGGGCCGCGACCAGGGCCGCGCCCTCTCGGCGCTTGGCCTCGGCTGGCGCCCCGCGCCTCTCGGCAATCTCCGTGACGGCGAGCGCCGGGCGCAGGCGGGCGCTGTAGCGCGCGAACAGGTCGAACTCCGGCCCCGCGCGCAAGCGTCCGACGGCGATCAGGTGCAGCATCGCGCGTCCCTGGCAGAGCGCCGCAGCCTATGCAATCCTCCGTGGGACGCCCGATCCCAAGACCCAATGCTGGAGAGATAGATGCCCGTGCTCACCACCAGCAACCCTTCCGGCGTGCGCGCGCCGGGCTCCCGCTACTCCCATGCCGTTCTGGTGGAGGGCGCGGCGCGGCGGGTTGTCATATCGGGGCAGGTCGGGGTGACGCTCGACGGATCGGTGCCGGACAGCGCCGAGGCGCAGATCGCGCAGGCTTTCGCCAACCTTCGCGCGGTGCTCGAAGGGCACGGGATGAGCTTCGCGGACGTGGTGAAGACCACCGCCTTCCTCACCGAGCGCGGCTTGATCGCCCCGTTCCGCGCCGCCCGTGAAAAGATTTTCACCGAACACGCGCCCGCCTCGACCCTGCTGATCGTGGCCGGACTCGCGGACCCGCGCTGGGTGGTGGAGATCGAGGCCGAGGCGGCGGGTTGAAGCATAGGCCGGACTAGCTTCGCGCCCGAGACGGAAGCTTCGGGGTGAAAGCAACAACCACAGGACGTTCGCGCTTTTTGCTCACACCGAGAGTAAGCCGCCCCTACCCCGCCAGCTCGCGCCCGATCTCCAGGAACTTCTCGCGCCGCCGGGTCCGCAACATGGCCGGATCCTGATCCAGCAGCGGCATCAGGGCGTCCGCGACGGCTTCGCCCACGGCCCGTACGGTCGCCTCCGGGTCGCGATGCGCACCACCCAAGGGTTCGGTGACGATTCGATCGATCAGGCGCAGCCGGTGCAGATCGTCGGCGGTCAGTTTCAGCGCCTCCGCCGCCGCGGGCGCTTGCGCGGCGTCGCGCCAGAGGATGGACGCGCAGCCCTCGGGCGCGATCACGGAGTAGATCGAATGCTCCAGCATCAGCGTGCGATCACCGGAGGCGAGCGCGATGGCCCCCCCCGAGCCGCCCTCGCCGATGATCGTGGCAACGAATGGGACGGGAGCGCGCAGGCAGGTATCGATGCTGCGCGCGATCGCCTCGGCCTGGCCGCGCGCCTCGGCCTCCACGCCCGGAAAGGCGCCGGACGTGTCGATGAAGGTGAGAATTGGCAGGGCGAACTGCCCGGCCAGCTCCATCAGCCGGCGGGCCTTGCGATAGCCCTCGGGTCGGGCCATGCCGAAATTGTGCTTGAGGCGGCTATCCGTATCGCACCCCTTCTCGGTGCCGATCACCACCACCGACTGGCCGCGAAACCGCCCGATCCCGCCCAGCACCGCCGCGTCCTCGGCGAAGGCGCGATCACCGGCGAGCGGCGTGAATTCGGTGATCAGGCCCTCGATATAGGCGCTCGCCTTCGGCCGGTCCGGATGCCGCGCCACCTGGGTCTTCTGCCAAGGCGTCAGGCGGGCATAGAGGGCGCGGAGCTGGCGGTCGGCCTTCTCCGTCAGGCGCGCGACTTCCTCGGCGATGTTGATGCCGCCCGGCTCCGACATCCGCCGCAGCTCGTCGATCTTGCCTTCCAGCTCGGCGACCGGTTTTTCGAAATCCAGGAAGTGACGCATGGGGGCCGCGCTTTAGCATGAATCCCGTCGCCGGACAGATCCGTTCAATCGGCTTCCGGACCGGCGGCGGCCCGCGCGGCTTCCAGAAGCTCCGCCGACAGGGCCGGATCGTCGCTGGCCCGCGCGAGCACGACGGCGCCCACCATCATGCACAGGGTCGCGGC
>DATFDN010000555.1:0-2743 GCA_035252035.1 Acetobacteraceae bacterium
CCGCCGCCGCCACCCGCTCCCGCAGGTCCATCGAATAAGGACGGGCCACCGATGCTGGCCTCCCAGCCAGCATCTTGAATCAGATCAGCCCCGCGTCGGGGAATCCCCGTCCCGATTCAGCCCAAAGTCATCCCGCTCTAACATGACCACGGCGAAGCGGGATGGCAGGGGGAGCATGGCGGCGTCTCTTGGCGGGGACGCGCCAGCTTAGCCGACCGCCCGCTTCGTCACCCGCAAGCTCGCCCAAATGGCCAAAGTCGAGCTGAGAGCCCATTTCGAATCTGGTCAGCAACGTCCAGGCGTCGGAGCAGGATGACGGCTGAGGCGGCATAGAGGAATGCCTCGACGGAGGCGATGAGCCTCTCGGCATCGCGCGAGAGGCGGCGGTTGCGGCCGATCCAGGCGAAGAATCTCTCCACCACCCATCGGCGCCTGTGGATTTGGAAGCCGACTTGGTCGGCGGTCTTGCGCACGATCTCGACGGCGATGCGGGTGGCCTGGGCCACGCGCTCGCCCGCGTAGGCGCTGTCGGCAAACACCCGCTCAATGAATGGGAACGCTGGCGCGAGGCGCGCAACAGCGGCCCAGCCCCGTCCCGGTCTTGGACATTGGCAGCGTGGACGTGCAGCTTGAGCGCACGCCCGTCCGTGTCCACGAGGGCGTGCCGCTTACGGCCCTTGATCTTCTTGCCCGCATCGTAGCCGCGCGGGCCGGCCGTCTTGGCGCTCTGGCTGTCCAGCACCGCAGCCGATGGACTGGCCGCGCGTCCGGCCCGCTCGCGATCGTGGATAAGCAGATGGTGGTTGATCGCCTCCCATGTCCCGTCATCGCGGAAGCGGGCGAACCAACGACACACCGTCGAGAGCGGCGGGAAGCCGTCGGGCAGCATCTCCCACGCGCAGCCGGCGCGCAGCACGGAAGATCGCCTCGATGATGCGCCGCACCGGCCATTTGCGTTTACGACCGAACCGGGATGGCGGCGGCAGGAGCGGCGCCAGGATCGCCCACTCGGCATCGGTCAGGTCGCTTCCATAGCGCAGGCCCGCGCGGCTATGCTGCGCGCGGCTGGTCGGGGTCCACATGATGCCTTCCGGCAAGGCTTCGAACACCTGCCTGGAACCACACCCGCCCCGGCCAGCCAGCCCATCACGCCAGCCGTTCCGTATTGATTCCAAAGTGGACTCTCAGGCTTATCAAGAACGCAAAAGAGAGAACGGATTATGAGCGGACTGAAGAATGATCCGAAGATAAAGAGAAGATATTTGCGAGGATACCTTCATTAAAAACCACTGGAATTCCTTTGTCGCAGCCGGAATCCACAGCAACAAACACCCGTACCGCTGCCATCTAGTTGCACAAATGGACTGCGCTACATCCCTGTGCAACTGCGGGACTCTGATTCCCCTTCAGCCCTCCTCGAAAGTCAGGTCAGGCCTTTCGCTGGAGAAGGCGATTGAGGTAGGGTGCGCCGTAGACCATGTCGCCCACATGCCCGATCGGCTCGTCCACAACGGCCCAGATCTCGTTCCCAAGCACGCCGCGCCAGCGCTTGCAGAAGGAGTAGTCTTCCGACAGGCGGTTACCGTCTTCGAGCGTGATCTCGCTGAAGAAATCATAGAAGGGACCCTCTAAATCAATTCTCTCCGACGAGTGATCTGGCAGCAGCCGAACCATTTCGGCCGCAATCAGGCTCTCAAAGGCGTCGCGTCGGATCGCGGCGCAGCCCAGAGCAATACGATTGACGCGGCACATCCCATCGATCACCCGCACCTGGCGGGTTCCCGGCTCGAGCTCGGGCTGAAGATTATATTTCAGCGCCAAAGCAGCGAGGTCAGCCAGGGCAAGCTCTGGATTACGCGCCGCCTGTGCAAAAGCCCCCATATCCATGCGGCGCTGCGAGTAAGCCGCGGCCACCACCGGCTTGTCTGAGCGGATCAGGCGGCAGATAACATGGCCCTCGACAGACATGTCGCTGTCGATCATCACCAAATGCGTGAAGCGCGGCTGGCGCAGGAGCAGGTTAGCGAAGTAGTTCCTCGCTGTAGAGACATAGCTGCCGTCAAGCGTTGTGAAATCAACGCTCCAGCCGGCGTCCCTCACAGCTAGCACGGCTTTGACCAGCGTGGTTGCGTATAGCGCCTTAACAACTCCGCCCGCCGTCGGCGTGGCAATCAGCATATGTGCCATATGTCTCTTCTCGTCTCGCCTGCAAAATTCGATTGTATATTATTGAGCCAGGGAGCAGCTGGTCTCCTTTTGCTAATAATCGCTCACCTCCGCGCCGAACTCATACCGAACGCGTTGGAAACGGCCATTGGCCAGCGGTGGCCGAATAGTGTCATCCACCACACCGATCAGGGAAGCCAACACACCTCCTTGGCGTGCAGCAAGCGCTGCAGGGAGGCCGGTGTGCGTCCATTGGTGGGTTCGTCCGGCGACGCACGAGGGCTGTTACAATCTACTGCGGCTGCATTCCGCCCTCGGCTACCGGTCGCCCATGGTCTATAAAGCGGCGACAAAGATCGCCACAACGGAACCGTAATCACCCAAACTCGCCACCACTCCGCGAAAGCGGGGCAGCTTCACGGTGCCTGTTCCGCATACCGCAGCGGCGCGGCTCGTCCGCGCCGCTGCGTAGACCAGGTGTTAAGCCTCAGACTGAGGTCGAAGTGAACGTCCCGGACTGGCTGGCCGTAGTACTCGTAGTAGCCTGAGTGAGGCTGCCGGTCACGACGGCCGCGGT
>DATFDN010000556.1:0-4695 GCA_035252035.1 Acetobacteraceae bacterium
GGCCCGCGCGGCGGGGCTGGATCCGGCGCCGCTGGCCCAGCGCGTCACGCTCGGGAGCGGCGCCGCCTCGACCCATGGCAACGCCGAGGAGATAGCCGCCTGGGCGCGCGCCAACCGCTTGCGCTCGCTGATCGTGGTCACGGCCTTTTACCACATGCCGCGCGCGCTCGCCGAGATCGGCCGGGCGCTGCCCGACGTGACCTTGTACCCGGCGAGCGTCTCGCCCGCGCGTGCTGGGGACGGGATCGGCGGCGTGCGGCTGCTCGCCGAGGAATACACGAAATACCTTGGGGCGGAGCTGGGTTTGACGGCGCTGGCGCCTGGCCCGCCGCCGCGCCTGTCGGCCGCCGAGCGGGGGAGGCGGACGCCGTGATCCTGCTCCGCTCGGCCCTGTTCAACCTCTACTTCTTTGCCCTCACCGTGGTCCTGAGCGTCGTCGGCGCGGTGGTGCGCCTCGCTTCGCCCCGGCATGTGCTCGTGGTCCCCGTGCTCTGGGCGAACTGGGCGCTTGCCGGGTTGCGCGCGATCTGCGGCATCCGCTTCGTGGTGCTGGGGCAAGAGCACTTGCCGCGCGCCGGCCCCGCCCTGCTGGCCTCGCGCCACCAATCCGCGTTCGACACGCTGGTCTGGCTCACGCTGCTGCCGCGCTGCTGTTACGTGATTAAGCAGGAGCTGCGGCGCATCCCGCTGTTCGGCGGCATGATCGAGCCGGCCGGCATGATCCTGGTGGACCGGACGGCTGGCGCCGGGGCGATGCGCCACCTGATGCGCGAGGCCGAGCGGGCGGCGCGGGAGCAGCGCCAAATCGTGATCTTCCCGGAAGGCACCAGGTCCGACCCTGGCGCGATCCGGACGCTGCAACCGGGCGTGGCGGCGATCGCCGCGCGCACCGGTCTGCCGGTCATTCCCGTGCTCACCGATTCGGGGCGTTTCTGGGGTCGGCGCTCCTTTCGCAAGCGCCCTGGCACGATCCGGATTGCGCTGCTAGAGCCTATACCGGCCAGGACGAAACGGGAGACCTTGATGCGCTGCCTCTCGGCCGCGCTCGCGCGGGAGTTGCCCGAGCCTGTGGAAAACTCTGTGTATTGAGCCGTTACGCGATGGGGAGGCTGCGGAATACAGGAAAGTGAAGCGATTGAGGTTAAACGATTTTCCTGCCTGTTTCGGCATAGGAACGTTGCATTCGCGCGGCTGGGGATGATTGGCGGGTGGTTGATTGAGGCGGGCTAGGATGCGCCGTCGGCTTGGGCTGGGCGGCTTAGGGATTTTGGTGCTGCTCGCGGGCGGGTACACCGCCTGGTGGTATGTGCTGTCGCGGCGCGTGGAGGCCGGGTTTGCCGCCTGGGCCGCGGCTCGCCGGACCGAGGGCTGGACGGTCGGCGTCGGCGCGGTCCGGCTGGCGGGCTGGCCGAACCGTGCCGGCATCGATCTGTCTGATCTGCGGATCACCGGCGGCGCGCCCGAGTTGCCGCTCGCGGTGGACTGGGAAGCGGCCGGGCTTCGCCTGCTCGTCGCGCCATTCCACCCCGCTTCCCTAGCCATCCAACCGCGCGGCGAGCAACGTGTCGGCGTGCCAGGCGGCCCCGCCTTGGCGTTGGCGGGCACGCTCCGAGGCCGCATCCCCCTCGACCGCGCGGCACCGCCCTGGCCGCTGGAGGTCGTGGCCGAGGGCCTGCGTCTGCGCCCGACACGGGGGGGCGCCGACGCCGTGATTGGGCGGGCTGCCGCGCATTCCGCGCTTGATCCCACGGCGTCGGCGGCCTCCCCCGCGCTCGCCGTCACCTTTGATATCCAACGCATCGACCTGCCCCCGGACCGATCCTGGCCGCTGGGAGGGCATGTCGAGGCTGTGGGCGGTGAAATCGCGATCAGTGGCCCTGTTCCCAAACCCGCTTCCGCGGCGGCGCGGGCCGAAGCGTGGCGGGACGCTGGCGGGACGGCGGCGCTGCGGCAGGGCACGCTGCGCTGGGGACCGCTTGATGCCTCGGCCAGCGCGCGGGCGTCGCTCGATCCCGCCTTGCAGCCGGTGGCGGACGGAACCGCCCGGATCACCGGCTGGCCGCAGGCGCTTGATGTCCTCGCCGCGCATCATGTCATCCCCGACGCTGCCGCGCTGACCGCGAAGGCCGTGGTCTCGTTGCTGGCGGAGACCCCGCCCAGCGGCGGCCAATCGGTGCTGACCGCGCCGTTCAGCGTCCGCGACGGCGTGCTGTCGGCGCGCGAGATCCCGCTCGCGCGGGTGCCCACGCTGGACTGGCCGACGCAAGGGCAGGATGCCGGCCACCAACGGCCGTGAGGCGACATCAAAACGCCTAGCGACGACGTTACCGGGCGCAGGCGTTGGAGGACTCGCCCCCGGCACGGTTTCGCGCTAAACTTTCCTCATGTCCCACTGGATGACCGGAACGCGAATTATTCGCCCGGCTGCCTAGCAGCCGGGTCGATCCGATCGCGCCACTCATTCCAGGGACTTTCTATCATGCCTGAGTCCGAATCCGCGCCGGCCGTCGCCGTACGCTTCATGCTTGATGCCGACCCCGATCCGGGCCTTCTGTGCCGCGTCATGATCCCGTTCGCCAGACGCGGGCTGGTGCCCGACCGCATGTGGTCGCACCGCGGCGCCAATGCCGTGCATATCGAGGTGGCGCTGGAGGCGGCACCCTCCGCCGAGGTCCACTTGATCGAAGGCAATCTACAGCAAGTCGTCGGCGTGCGTTCCGTCGTCGTCGTGCGCCGCGCCGACATACGCCGGGTCGCGTAAACCCGACGCGCCCCTATATAGCTCGACACAAGGGCAGGAGGGGTGCAGGTGTCCGACGCGATCATCCTGGCGCGCGCGCAATTCGCGTTCACGGTTGGCCTGCACATCATCCTGCCCGCGTTCTCCATCGGGCTCGCGAGCTACCTCATGGTGCTTGAGGGCCTATGGCTGCGCACCGGCCGGCAGGTCTATCACGACCTCTTCAATTACTGGCTGAAGATCTTCGCCGTCGGCTTCGCCATGGGCGTCGTCTCCGGCCTGGTCATGTCGTACGAGTTCGGCACCAACTGGGGGCGTTTCTCCGATCGCGTCGGTCCCGTGATCGGGCCGCTCATGGGCTACGAGGTGCTGACCGCCTTCTTTCTCGAAGCGGGGTTCCTCGGCGTGATGCTGTTCGGCCAGACCCGCGTCGGGCCGCGCCTGCATTTCTTCGCCACATGCTGCGTCGCGGCGGGCACGCTGATGAGCGCGTTCTGGATTCTCTCGGCCAATTCCTGGATGCAGACCCCGGCCGGCTACACGATCGCGCCGGACGGGCGGTTTCTGCCGACCAACTGGTGGGAGGTGATCTTCAACCCGTCCTTCCCGTACCGCCTCGTCCATATGGTGCTGGCCTGCTATCTGTCGGTCGCCCTGCTTGTGGGCGCGGTCGGCGCCTGGCACTTGCTGCGCGACCAGCAGAACCAGGCGGCGCGCACGATGTTCTCGATGGCCATGTGGATGGCCGCGCTCGTGGCGCCGTTGCAACTCGTCGCCGGCGACTTCCACGGCCTGAACACCGCCGAGCACCAGCCCGCCAAGGTGGCGGCGATGGAGGGGGATTTCGAGACGGTTCCCGGCTCGCCACTGGTGCTGTTCGGGATGCCAAATCCTGAGCAAGGCCGTGTCGAGTTCCCGGTCGAGATCCCGCACGCGGGCGCCGTCATCGTCACCCATAGCTGGAACGGCGCGGTCCGTGGCCTCAACGAGTTCCCGCGCGAGAACTGGCCTCCGGTCGCCTATGTGTTCTGGGCGTTCCGGGCCATGGTCGGGCTCGGCCTGCTGATGATCGCGCTCGGTTGGTGGAGTCTGGTGCAGCGGTTCCGCGGCCGCCTCTATGCCTCGCCCCTGCTCTGGCGCGCGGCGTTGCTCATGGGGCCGGCGGGGTTCATGGCGCTGCTGTCGGGCTGGACCGTGACCGAGGTCGGACGCCAGCCCTTCACCGCCTATGGGCTGCTGCGCACGGCGGAAAGCGCCTCGCCGATCGCCACGCCGGGCGTGGCCGCCTCGCTCACCGCCTTCGTGGTGGTGTACTTCATCGTGTTCGGTGCTGGCTTCCTTTTCCTCCTGCGCATGATGGCGCGCGCGCCGGTGACGGGCGAAGCCGGGCCGCCGAGCGGCGTGCCGGTGCGCAGCGCCGGTATCACGCCGATGCCCGCGATCGGCGGCGCGCCCGCTCCGGCGAGCGGAGGGGATTGAGCCGTGGCGGATTGGCTTCCGCCCGTTTGGGCCGGGCTGATCGCCTTCGCGGTCCTCGCCTACGTGCTGCTCGACGGATTCGATCTCGGCGTCGGAATCCTGTTCGCCGCCGAGCACAGGAGCGGCGACCGCGACGTGATGGTGAACTCCATCGCGCCGATCTGGGACGGCAACGAGACCTGGCTGGTGATGGGCGGCGCCGGACTGCTCGCGGTCTTTCCGTTGGCCTACGCGATCATCCTGCCGGCGCTTTATCCGACCATCATCGCCATGTTGCTGGCGCTGGTGTTCCGCGGCGTCGCCTTCGAGTTCCGGTTTCGCGCCCGCCGTGCCGCGAGCCGCCTGTGGTGGGATCGGGCCTTCCTCGCCGGCTCGACCCTGGCCGCGTTCTGCCAAGGCCTCTCGCTCGGAGGGCTGCTCCAGGGCATCCGGGTCGAGAACCGGGCCTATGCCGGGGGCTGGCTCGACTGGCTGAC
>DATFDN010000557.1:0-3962 GCA_035252035.1 Acetobacteraceae bacterium
CGCCGCGTCATTCTCCGGCGCTCCCCAGGCATTCTCGATTGGCGCGCGGATCGCCGCCGGAAGCAGGCACCGATACGTCGCCAGATCGAGGATCGGCACCGGGCTGGCATCGCACAGAAGCGCGGCGAGTCCCGCATATCCATCGACCGTGTAGCCGGTGTCGCGCAGAAGCCGCGCGATTTCCTCAAGGCTCGCGAGGCTGTCCAGCCCGACCGCGTGGCCGACCTGTCCCGCGCCCGCACCCGGATAGTCCGACAGCACGATCGCGACACGCCGCGCGGCGCGGGGCGTCCTGGCGAGGCGCGCCCAGCCGATGGCGCGCTCGGCCGCGAGCGCGATCCCGTCCGTGTCGGGACGATGCACCGTGCGCGCGTACTCCAGTCCGGGAATCGGCGCCTCTTGGGTCTTGAACGCGATGGCTGTCGTCAGCAACCGTCCGTCCAGCTCCGGCAGGACAACCTGCATGGCGAGGTCGGCTTGCGACAGGCCGCGTGTCGAGGTCTCCCAAGCCTCGCGCGCCACGCCGGAGAGGACCAATTGCAGGACCGGCACGCCGGCCACGTCCAGCGGCGACGCCGCGTCGTTCTGCCGGGCGGAGAAGCCGGTCGCGTTCAGCACCACCGACGGACGCCATTGCCGCAGCCGCTCCGCGACGAACGCCGCCGCCTGCGCGTCCTTGAGACTGGCGACATGGATCGCCCGGACGCCAAGCCCGCGCGCGCGCAACGCCCCGGCGAGCGCGGCGATCGGCGCGATGTCGCCAGCCAGGAGATGCGAGCGATAGAAAACGACAACGGCGAGCCCGGCCGGTCCCTCCTCCGGCACCGGCAAGGCATGGACGCCGGCGCGCGGCAGCGGCGAGGGGGGCAGCGTTGGCCCGCCGCCGATGCCGCCAACCTGCGCCGCGAGAGCGAGCGCCTGCCCGACATTGTCCGGGCCGCCATGCCGGAAATACAGATCGAGCCGGGACAGCGCATCGCCCGGCACGGTGGACAGCTCCGCCAGGCGCGGATCGTCCCGGTCGTCACCCGCCAGCGCCGCGAGCGGGATGCCCTCCCGGCGGCAGAGCGCGCCGATCTCCTCAATGCCGTAGCGCCAATGCGCGATGCCGCCGAGCAGGCGGACGATGACGGCGCGCGCCCGCGCGATCACCTGCTCGGCGTAGAGATCGACCGACATCGGATGGCGCAGTTGCTCCAAGTTCGCCAGCCGCAGGCTCGGCCGCTCCGGCCCCCTTGCCTGCCACGAAGCCGCCGCCGCGCCGAGATCGCTGTCGGAGAAGGACAGGAACACGAGATCGGCCGGCGCCTGGCCGAGATCCACCGCGCGGGCTTCTTCGTCCAGTGAGCGGGTCTCGCGGAACAGGAGGTGCATGGGGTTAGGTCCCCTCCCCCCGGCCCCCTCCCGCAAGGGGAGGGGAAGAAGGAAGCTCTAGGAGCGCGGCCTCGATCGCCGCCCGGTCCAGGCCGCTCTGGCCGATGATGACCAAATGGCCCTGTAGCCCGTCGCGCGGCCGGTCGTAGTGGTGGCGGAAACGGCCGCCCACGCCTTGGATCACGAGCCGCGATGGCTTCCCGCGCACGGCGGCGAAGCCCTTGACGCGAAGGATGCGGTGCGCCTCGCTGATCGCTCGCAGACGCTCGATCAGCGATTCCGGCGCCGCGACCTCGGGCAATCGCACGACGAAACTCTCGAAATCGTCGTGCTCGTGCGCGCCGTCCTGGGCGTCGTGATGCGATGGCCTCGCGTCGAGATCGTCCTCCGCGCCCGCGCCCAAGCCGAGCAGGATAGCGGGATCAATCCGCCCCTCGCGCGTCGCGAGCACCTTCACGGATCGCCGTATCGCGCTGTTGATCTCATCCCGTAGGCGCGCAATCGCGGCATCGTCCAGCAGGTCGGTTTTGTTCAGCACCACCAGATCCGCCGCGAGAAGCTGGTCCTCGAACACCTCCGACAATGGATTGTCGTGCTCAATCGACGCATCTTCCGCGCGCTGGCGCGCGACAGCAGCTGGATCATCGGCGAACCGCCCGTCCGCCACCGCTGGCCCATCCAGGACCGCGATCACGCCGTCCACCGTGATCCGGGAGCGCACCTCCGGCCAGTTGAACGCCTTGAGCAATGGCTTGGGGAGCGCGAGTCCCGATGTCTCGATCAGGATGTGCTCGGGCGGATCGGGCCGGTCGAGCAGCGCCCGCATCGTGGGCAGGAAATCCTCGGCGACCGTGCAGCACAGGCAGCCATTCGCCAGCTCGACGATGTCCTCCTCCGCGCATCCCGCGATCCCGCAGCTCCGCAGCACCTCCCCGTCGATGCCGAGCGCGCCGAACTCGTTGACGATCACGGCGATGCGCCGACCGCCCGCGCGCTCCAGCACATGCCGGACCAGGGTGGTTTTCCCGGCCCCCAGGAATCCGGTCACGATCGTGGCCGGGATCTTGTCTCCCGCGATCATCGCGCATCCTCCATCGGCGGCACGCGGCCCATGACGACATCTCGAAGCGAGGCCGGGCGGCGCGATGGCAGCACGGTCCCGCTCGCCGACGCGGCATAGGCGGCGCCATAGGCGAGCAGGTCGGCGGCGTGCTCCGGCGACAGCAGGCCGAGCAAATATGTCCACTTGCCGCGCATCGCGAGCACGCCGCTACAGCCGCGCTCGCAATTGGCGAGGCACGAGATGGCTTGCAGATCAACCGGCGCCGATGCGCCCACGTTCAGGCGCTCCAGCGCCGCGTAAAGGCGCGCGCCTTGAGTTGGCGCGCTCTCGCCGTGCGCCTGGCCGGCGCGGCATTTGGTGCAGATGATCAGGCGTGGTCGGCAGGATTGGCTCACGGGCACCCCATCGATGACGCGGCACGCGCCGCGGGAGTCGGGGATGCCGTCCGTGCCCGGTCAAGCGCCGGGATTCGGCGGGTACGCTCGCATCACGGCCGTGGCATCCCGCGCGGCGCGTGAACCCTCCGCGATGGCAGGTCTCCTGGCTCGCGGATCGAACGCGGCCCGTCTGCCTTCCCGGAGTCACCCAGTGGCCTCGCGACGGGCCGCTCTCCGCTTACAGTTGCGGGAGCAGCCGCGGCTTTGGGGCGAACCCCGCACCGCATTCCCTTTTCACCTTCCGCCATGGAAGGACCATCACGGGTCGTCTAATACGCTTACCTTCACCGGAGGTCAAAGGACAGCGGTGCCTGGTGGTAGGTCAGTTTGGAGCCGGGCGCTTGTCGGCGTAGCCAGGGACCGTCCGGGGTTGCCGCACGCTGTGGGTGACAAGCCGCCGGACGCGGCTATTCTCAAGGCATGCTCGACTCGCTTCGCGCCGTCGGTTTCCAGATCGACTTCCATTCTCATGCTGAAGCAATCCTGAGGGTGGACTTCTCCGAGGTCGCGCAGCAGCTAGAGGCCATCCTTGCGGCGGCGACCATACCGATAGAGGAGATCATCGGTTCCGGCGGCGGCGAGACCAAGGGCACCCAGCGGCTCAGGCGGGCGCTGCACGATCATGGGTGGCGCAAACATAAGTTTGAGATACAGAGGACTATCGACGGCGTTGAGCGAGAGTCCATTTCCCACGAAGTTGACCACATCGCGCGCTTCCCGGCTGGGGTGGTCGCGCTGGAAATCGAGTGGAACAACAAAGACCCATTTTTCGACCGTGATTTAGAAAATTACAAGCGGTTACACGCGGACGGAGCAATCTCGCTCGGGATACTCATAACACGCGGCATCTCGCTTCAAGACGAGATGCGCAGCATGGTTCTCAAGTTCGCGACAGAGAAAGGGATTAACGACAAAGCGGACCTGGCGCGGATCGGCCTCAATCCGACACGTCGGCAACTGGCGGAGTATGACCGTCGTGCCCGCGGCGGGACGCCGTTCGCGCAGGCGTGGGCGGCGGCATTCGTCCAGGACAAGTTCGGAGCCGCCACGACCCACTGGCGGAAGTTGGAGGATCGCGTCAGGCGCGG
>DATFDN010000558.1:0-3132 GCA_035252035.1 Acetobacteraceae bacterium
GTGCTGGGCGGCGCCATGGTCCTGACGGCGGCGGCGGGTTTCGAGATGGACCGCGTGCTCGCGGCGAACGGGCTGACGCTGCTCGGCGCGGTGATGATCGCGTTGTTCGTGCTGCTGTTCGGCTGGATCGCGCTCGCCTTCACCAGCGCGCTCGGCGGGTTCTGGCGCGTGCTGCGCGGGACGTCATGGCTTGGGATCGATCCCGCCGCGCCTCTCCCCGCCCTCGCCGCGCGGACCGCCTTGCTGATGCCCGCCTACAACGAGCAGCCGGGGCGCGTGTTCGCGGCCGTGGAGGCGATGGCCGAATCGCTTGAGGCGGTGGGCGCCGCGGCGTGGTTCGACCTGTTCATCCTGAGCGACACCACCGATCCGGAGACATGGATCGCGGAGGAGGCCGCGTTCCTCGCGCTGCGCGCGCGGCCCGGGGTGCGGATCTTTTACCGGCACCGGCCCCGCAACATCGGGCGCAAGGCGGGGAATGTCGCCGACTGGGTGCGCCGCTTCGGCGCCGCGTACCCGCATTTCCTGATCCTCGACGCCGACAGCGTGATGAGCGGCGAGACACTCGCGCGGCTGGCGGCGGCGATGGAGCGCAACCCGCGTGTCGGGCTGATCCAGACCCTGCCCGTCATCGTCGGCGCGACGACGCTGTTCGGGCGGCTTCAGCAATTCGCGGCGCGGGTCTATGGGCCGGTGATCGCGCATGGGCTCGCCTGCTGGCATGGCGCGGAGGGCAATTACTGGGGCCACAACGCGATGATCCGCACCCGCGCCTTCGCCGCCTGCGCCGGGCTGCCGGAGCTGCGCGGGCGGGCACCGTTCGGCGGGCCGATCCTGAGCCATGATTTCGTCGAGGCCGCGCTGCTGCGGCGCGGCGGATGGGAGGTCCACATGGTCCCCTCCCTGCCGGGCAGCTTCGAGGAGGCGCCGCCGTCGCTCACCGACCTCGCCCTCCGCGACCGGCGGTGGTGCCAAGGCAATTTGCAGCACGCGGCGGTGCTGCCCGCGCGGGGACTGCACTGGGTCAGCCGCCTGCATTTGCTGAGCGGCATCTTCTCCTATGCCGCCGCGCCGCTTTGGCTGCTGTTCCTGCTCATCGGGCTGATGATCGCGCTGCAAGCGCGGCTTGAGCCATTCGATTACTTTCCAGCCGGTCGCGCCCTGTTCCCGCGCTGGCCCCAGGTGGACCCGGTGCGCGCGCGGACGCTGTTCGAGGCGACGATGGCGGTCCTGCTTGCCCCCAAGCTGCTCGGCACCTGCGCGGTCTTGTTGCGTGGAGAGCGGCGCCGCTATGGGGGAGCCGCGCGGCTGCTGCTCGGCGTTGGCATCGAGGCGGTCTGCGCCGCGTTGATCGCGCCCGTGGCGATGCTGACGCAGACGCGGGACGTGCTCGCCACCCTCGCCGGACGGGACGCGGGATGGCGGCCGCAGCGGCGCGACGACGGGCTGATCGCACGCGGCGAGGTCGTGCGGCGCTATGCGCCCCACAGCGCCCTTGGGCTGGCGCTCGGCCTCGGCGCCTACCAGGTCTCGCCGTCGCTCGCCTTGTGGATGCTGCCGGTGGTCGCCGGCCTGCTGCTCGCCATTCCGCTGGCGATCGGGACCGCGAGCCGGGCGGCCGGGCAGGTGCTGCGTGGCCTTGGCTTGCTGCGCATTCCGGAGGAGACGGAGCCGCCGCCCGTGCTGCGGCGTGCGGCCGATCTCAGGCATCGCTGGCGCGCGCGCACCGGCTCCTGGGTTCATCGCCTGCTGGCCGACCCCTGTCTATGGCGCGCGCACGCCGCGATGCAGCCGCCGCCGCGGGGGCGCCGGGAGGGGCCGATCCCGGTCCCGCTCGTGCTCGGCCTCGCCAAGCTGGAGGAGGCGGAGACGCTGGACGAGGCGCTGGACGCGGTGGCGCCGGCCGAGCTTGCCGCTGCCTTGGCGGACCCGCGCGGCCTGGCGCTTCTGGCGGCGCTGCGGCGGGCGCCGCTTGCCGTTGCTAGCGCGCCCTGAATTGCTGGTGGCAGGTCTTACATGCCTCGCCGAGCACCTGGACCTGCTGGGCGAAGGCCGCCTGGTCTCCGGACTCGGCGATCTTTTGCAGCTTGGCGGCCTGCTCCACCAGGTTCCGCGCGTCCTTCTCAAAGGTGGCCCGGTCGGTCCAGACGGCGGGCAGCGCCTTGGTGTTGTGGCCGTGCTCAGAGCCGGGCGGGAACATCTTCAGGAACTCGCCCTCCCATTCGGTCAGGGCGCGGGCGGCGGGGGCGAACGGCTTCACGTCCGGAACCTTGTTCTTGGCGGCCTGCAACAGCCCGATGAAGGTGCCCCCCACCAGGGCCTGGCCGGCCTGGCGCGTGGCGATGATGTCGAGATCAGGCGGCGGGGCGGCGGCGCGCGCCACGCCGGCGACGCACGCCGCCGCCACGCCGAGCAGCAGAAGCTTGCTGGTCATCGAACATTCTCCTTTGCGCTGACGTCTCCCGAGGCCATCTTGAGCATCCTTTCCGCAGGCCCGCCAGCACCGATTCCCAAAATCCACGCAGGGACCATCATGGCAGCGATCCGTTCCGTCGCCGTTTTCTGCGGCTCCCGTCCGGGGGACCGCGCCGATTTCGTTGCCGCCGCCGACGCGCTGGGGCGGGGGCTCGCCGAGGCCGACATGCGGCTCGTTTTCGGCGGCGGGCGTATCGGGCTGATGGGCGCCCTCGCCGACGCGGCGCTGGCGGCCGGGGGCGACGTGATCGGCGTGATCCCGGAGTTCCTGACCCGCCTGGAGGTCGCGCACGGCGGGCTGGCCGAGCTGATCGTCACCGACAGTATGCACGCCCGCAAGCAGCGCATGTACGAGCTGTCGGATGCCTTCGTCGTGCTGCCCGGCGGACTCGGCACGATGGACGAGGCCATGGAGATCATCACCTGGCGGCAGTTGCGTCTGCACGACAAGCCGATCCTGCTCTGCGATGTCGCCGGCTCGGCGGCGCCACTGGTCGCGGCGATCGAGGCCGCGATCGCGCGCGGCTTCGCGCTGCCCGAGTCGCGGTGCCTGTTCCAGGTGACGAAGGGTGTGACGGCGACGCTGGAAGCGCTTGGGGTCATGCCGCGCGGGGAGGGGGGGCCGGCGGAGCGGATGTAGGCTTCTTAAACTCGCCA